>JAKFWB010000232.1 GCA_021732945.1 Porphyrobacter sp. | reverse complement strand
GAGAAGAGTGCGTCGCGGCATGGGAGTGGCATGCGGCGTGCGGCGCAGCAATCGCGCGCATCGGCGGCGCGCGCTATTGGCGCGTCGCTGCGGCGATCTGGGACAGCGATCGTTCGATCGGACGCGCCCACCCATCGCGCCCCATCGAACGCGCTTCTCCAAGGGCGTCTTCCAGCGTGAAGGGCTCGGCCTCCCGCAGCCCTGCGATGAGCGCTGCGGCCTGTGCCAGATCCTTGCGGCTCTTGGCCGCCTCATGCGCCGGGCGCTTCTGCGCCAGAATGAGCTTGTGAACCGCGAAACGCGCCGGGCGCGGCAGGGACACGGCGACACCCGCGCCATGCAAGGCCACAGCCGCAACGGGCTCCTCGATCAGCCAGTCGAGATGCTGGAGCGGGACCGCGCCGGCCGCCAGCGCCTTGAGCGGCATCGGATTGCGATCGCCGCGACGGCGCTGTGGCGTCAGCAGATCGACGACGAAGCTTTCCGCATTGCGGAAACGGGCCGGAGGAGCCTTGGGATCGAGCCCCGGCAAGGCCGCAAAGCTTGGGTCGGCCCGTTGCAGGATCGCGACCATGCTGTCGCCTTCGATCTCACCGTCCAGCGCGAGATCGGCGGTGGCGAGATCGGCATCCTGCGTCATGACTGTTGCGGACGGCAGGACGAAGCCAAGCAATGGCGGATAGCATTGATAGGCCGCCGTGCCGACCAGCACCGCGCCGCGCCGGAACAGCCCGGCATGGGACACCGTGTCGAGCACCTTGCCGAGCGTCGTCGCCGGACCCGGAATAAGCCGACGCAATGTCGAGACCAGCCTGCGCCGATCCTGCCTGCGCGCCATCTCGGCCTGTGCCGCATCGGCGCGGGCAACAACCTCGGGATCGTCGGCCCTCCCGAGATGCTCGACCACCCTGCTCGCCCCGACCCAGCGCTGGAGACGGAGATAGCGAATGCCGGCGATCGTGGTCGCCACGACGGTCGCCTCGTCGCGCGAGGCCATCCCGACCTGCTGCTGCAGATCGGCATAGAGCGTCTGGATGTTGAGCGGGATGCGCTGCATGGCGTTTAGTAGCACAACGCGAGATTTGTGCTACTAAGCTTTCTCGACCGCAGCGTCGCGACAGAGGCTTGAGCGTCTTTGCGAGCGTAAGCGAAGCAATCCAGAGGTCGGCGCGAGACGCTGGATTGCTTCGCTGCGCTCGCAAAGACGCGGTAGCTGCTCAGAACAGAAAATACCGCTGCGCCAGCGGCAGCTCCTTCGCCGGCTCGCAGACCAGCAACTCGCCATCCGCCACCACGGCATAGGTCTCCGGATCGATCCGGATGTCCGGCGTGGCGTCGTTGTGGATCATGCTCTTCTTGGAGATGCCGCCGCGCGTGTTCTCGACCGCGACCATCTCCTTGTCGGTACCGAGCCTGTTCCTCAGGCCGTTCGCCATCGCCGCCTGCGAGACGAAGACCAGCGAGGTCGCCGTCACGGCCTTGCCGAAGGCGCCGAACATCGGCCGGTAATGCACCGGCTGGGGCGTCGGGATCGAGGCGTTGGGGTCGCCCATCGGGGCGGCTGCGATCGAGCCGCCCTTGATGACGAGATCGGGCTTCGCTCCGAAAAAGGCCGGCGACCAGACCACGAGGTCCGCCAGCTTCCCGACCTCGATCGACCCGATATGGCGCGAGACGCCATGCGAGATCGCCGGGTTGATCGTGTATTTCGCGACATAGCGTTTTGCGCGGAAATTGTCGGCTCCGGTCCCGGCATCCTGCGGCAGCGATCCGCGCTGCACCTTCATCTTGTGGGCGGTCTGCCAGGTGCGGGTGATGACCTCGCCGATGCGGCCCATCGCCTGCGAATCCGACGACATCATCGAGAGCGCGCCGAGATCGTGCAGGATGTCCTCGGCCGCGATCGTCTCCTTGCGGATGCGGCTCTCGGCGAAGGCGAGGTCTTCCGGAATCGAGGGCGACAGGTGATGGCAGACCATCAGCATGTCGAGATGCTCGTCGAGCGTGTTGACGGTGAAGGGCCGGGTCGGGTTGGTGGAGGACGGCAGGACGTTGGGCAGCCCCGCCACCTTCATGATGTCGGGCGCATGGCCGCCGCCGGCGCCTTCCGTATGAAAGGCGTGGATGGTGCGGCCCTTGAAGGCTTTGATCGTGTCCTCGACGAAGCCGCTTTCGTTCAGCGTATCGGTGTGGATCATCACCTGCACGTCGTAGTCGTCGGCGACAGAGAGGCAGTTGTCGATCGCGGCCGGCGTCGTGCCCCAGTCCTCGTGCAGCTTCATCGCGCAGGCCCCGGCCTCGACCATCTCGATCAGCGCGCCGGGCAGAGCGGCGTTGCCCTTGCCGGCGAAGGCGAGGTTCATCGGGAAGGCGTCGGCGGCCTTGATCATCTGGCCGAGATGCCAGGGGCCGGGCGTGCAGGTCGTCGCCAGCGTGCCGTGCGCCGGGCCGGTGCCGCCGCCGAGCATCGTTGTGAGGCCGCTCATCAGCGCATCCTCGATCTGCTGCGGGCAGATGAAGTGGATGTGGCTGTCGAAGCCGCCGGCCGTGACGATCTTGCCCTCGCCGGCGATGACCTCGGTGCCGGGACCGACGATGATCGTCTCATGCGGGTCGAAATTGCCGAAGCCTCCTTGAATGTCCGGGTTGCCGGCCTTGCCGATGGCGCAGATGCGCCCGGCGCGGATGCCGATATCGGCTTTCACGATGCCCCAATGGTCGAGGATCAGCGCGTTGGTGATGACGGTGTCGACCGCGCCGTCGGCGTTGCGGACCTGGCTCTGGCCCATGCCGTCGCGGATGACCTTGCCGCCGCCGAACTTCACCTCCTCGCCATAGGTGGTGAAGTCGCGCTCGACCTCGATGACGAGTTCCGTGTCGCCGAGCCGCACCGTGTCGCCCGTGGTGGGGCCAAACATCGCGGCGTAGGCATTGCGGGGGTAGTTGAAGGGCATGGCGTTTCCTAGATTGGCGCTGGTGTGAAGCCCGCCTCGCCGGGAGCTCCGTTGTCAAAAGTCCAGGTTGCGCGGCATGCGGCCCGCTGATTCAGGAAGCCGATAAGCGCGTCGGCGAAACCATATTGGCCGGACTTCGCCAGCGCCAAGGCATCGTCGACCTCGTCACGGCTCTGAACGACATAGGAATCCGTGCTCAGAAGCGTTTCGAGCGCCGCGTGGAGTCGAGCAGGCCTGCCCTTGAAACGGGTTCGGATTGTCCAGACGACTTCCATCAGCACCACGAGATTGATGTAGCCGGCTCGCTCGACAGTCAAAGTGGAAAGCAACTTACGAGCCAATGGGGACTGGACCGGGTCGTCATCCAGCAAGCTTCGCAGAAGAATATTGGCGTCGAGGCCGATCACGCTGCGCGAGGCTTTCTGCGCTTCGACATGGTCGCCTCGTCATCGGCGACGAGTTGGGCGCCGATCGCATCGTCATCGCTTTCATACGCCGGATCACGCTTCAGATCCGCCAGCATCCCGAAAATCGCCGAGGCTGGCAGGTTGCGGGGTCTCACTCTGACCGTCCCGGTATGATCCAGATGGAACTCCACGGATTCACCCGCTTTCAGCGCCCATTTTCGTCTCAGCTCGACCGGCAACGTCAATTGCCCCTTGGAGGTCAGCTTCGCCTCATAACTCGCCATGGTCAGACCCTCTCCTTCCTTACATTAGACCTCGATGTAAGGAAAATCCAGATGGGTTCGACGCTATGGCTTGATATC
>JAKFWB010000383.1 GCA_021732945.1 Porphyrobacter sp. | reverse complement strand
CGGCGTTTCAATCGGGCAGATCCGGCCATAGTGGGTCGGGTGAACGTCGCGGACTTCGAAGCCTGCACGTTCACGGGTGAGACCGCCCGGCCCGAGCGCCGAGACGCGGCGCTTGTGGGTGACTTCGGACAGCGGGTTGGTCTGATCCATGAACTGCGACAGCTGCGAGGAACCGAAGAATTCACGCACCGCAGCCACGGCGGGCTTGGCATTGATCAAGTCGTTCGGCATCACGGTCGAGACATCGACCGACGACATCCGCTCCTTCACCGCGCGTTCCATGCGCAGCAGGCCGACGCGGTACTGGTTTTCCAGCAGCTCGCCCACCGAACGCACCCGGCGGTTGCCGAGGTTGTCGATATCGTCAACTTCGCCCTTGCCGTCCTTCAGGCCGACAAGCTCCTTGACCACAGCAAGGATATCTTCCTTGCGCAAAGTGGTCACCGTGTCCTCGGCGTCGAGGCTAAGCCGCATGTTGAGCTTGACGCGACCAACGGCCGACAAGTCGTAGCGTTCAGCATCGAAGAACAGGCCTTCAAACAGCGCTTCGGCGGTTTCCTTCGTCGGCGGTTCGCCCGGACGCATGACCTTGTAGATCGCTTCGAGACCTTCGTCGCGATTTTCGGCCTTGTCGGCCTTCAAGGTGTTGCGGATCCACGGGCCGGTGTTGATTTCATCGATGTCGAGCAGCGGCAGGATATCGATCCCGGCCTTGTCGAAAGCTTCGACGTGCTCAATCGTCACTTCGTCGCCAGCTTCGATGTAGATGCGCCCGGTAGCCTCATCGATCATGTCGAGCGCGGCATAACGGCTGACGACTTCTTCGGTCGGCAGCAACAGGTCTGCAAGACCATCCTTGGCCGCCTTGTTGGCGGCGCGCGGGCTGATCTTCGCGCCAGCAGCGAACACTTCCTCACCGGTCGCAGCATCAACCAGCGCGAAGGCTGGCTTGGCATTGCGCCACTGTTCGGCCACGAAGGGGATCTTCCACCCATCTTTGGCACGTTCCCAGGTTACGGTGCCATAGAAGTGCGTGAGGATATCCTCGGCATCAAGGCCCAGCGCGTAAAGCAGCGCGGTGACCGGGAGCTTGCGCTTGCGGTCGATCCGGACGTTGACGATGTCCTTGGCGTCGAATTCGAAATCGAGCCACGAACCACGATAGGGGATCACGCGGGCGGCAAACAGCAGCTTGCCCGACGAGTGGGTCTTGCCGCGATCATGATCGAACAGCACGCCCGGTGAACGGTGCATCTGCGACACGATCACGCGCTCGGTGCCGTTGATGATGAAGGTGCCGTTATCGGTCATGAGCGGCATGTCGCCCATGTAGACATCCTGCTCCTTGATATCGAGCACCGAGCGGGTTTCGGTTTCGCTATCCACCTCGAACACGATCAGGCGCAGGGTCACCTTCATCGGAGCGGCATAGGTGATCCCGCGCTGACGACACTCGGTGGTATCGTACTTGGGCTCTTCGAGTTCGTAATGCACGAAATCAAGCTCGGCCGTGCCGGCGAAATCGCGGATCGGGAAGACCGAACGCAGCGTTTTTTCCAGGCCCGAGACATAGCCGGTCGCCTTGTTCGAACGCAGGAACTGCTCGTAGCTTTCACGCTGAACCTCAATCAGGTTCGGCATCTGCACCACTTCGTGAATGTCACCGAAGATCTTGCGGATGCGCTTCTTAGCGGTGCCCTGCGCCTTGCGGCTGCGGGTGACGGGCGGCTTCGCCTTGGTTGCCATGGAGGAGTGGGCCTCTTTGATTGGGCCGCGCAATCATGCTCGCGCGGACGGGAAAATTTCAAGCGTTCCACGCGAAGTGAATGCCATGTCGAACGCACAAAAGCCGCGTTCCCAACTCCGCCAGTTTTTGGCGTTGATGGCTGCAGCAGTCGGTTTGCGTCGCGTATCTGGCGTCCCTGCTTCCATCCGTTGGCGGGTTCTCGCGCATGAACCAGCCCTGCTCGAAGCGAGTGGGAGCGCGCCATTTAGGGTTGCACCTGCGCCCTGTCAATGCCCCGAGCTGCCTCCTGGAAATGCGCGATTTACCGAAAAACGACTCATGTCATATTGTTTTTCAATATTATTGATTGACGATAAAACGAATCGGGCATAGACACCCCTTATCGAATCACGATGTGAAACTTAAAGGAGATCGATATGAACCACTTTGTGAACCACGCTTTCGCCGCTGCAATTGCCTTCGCCCTCACGCTCGGCTCGATCGGTGCGATTGTCACCGTGCCCCCGGCGCAGGCAGAGGCTCCTGCTGTGCTGATCCTGCCCGCCTTCGCCTGATGGGTCTGACAAGGAGAATGACAATGAACACTCCCAGAAATGACCTGCTGCTGCTTGCGGGTAAGATCATCACGGTATTCATGCAGATCGCGATGGCGATTGGTGCCTCGGCGCTGATCATCGGAGCCGGTGCCCTGCTGTTCTACCGCGACACCATCAATGCCGAATTCATCGCCGAGAGCGGCAATCCGGATGCCGTGTTTCCGATATTCGCCTTGTTCGGGGTGATGCTTATCGGGCTGGCAATCGTGGCCGCATTGTTCTTCTTTTTCCGCAGGTTGCGCGAAATCATCAACACCGTCAGCAATGGCGACCCGTTCGAACCCGCCAATTCGGGTCGGCTGAACCAGATGGCGTGGCTGATGCTGTCCGTGCAACTGCTGGTCCTGCCCGCCATTCCCTTGGCCCTACAGCTGGCCAAGGTGGGTGAGGAGGTCGGCGAAGACTTGGGCCTGAGCGTGGATGGTGGGCTGGATCTCAGCGGGATCCTGATGGTCATCATCCTCTTCATCCTCGCCCGTGTGTTCCGCCACGGCGCAGCAATGCGCGAAGATCTTGAAGGGACCGTGTGATGCCGCCCATCAACGATGACATTGAAGGAACCCGGATCATGGTCAAGCTTGACGACCTGCTCTACGCGCGCCGCATGACGCTGACCGACCTTGCCGAGCGGGTCGGCCTCACCCTCGCCAACCTGTCGATCCTCAAGACCGGCAAGGCCAAGGCAATCCGCTTCTCCACCCTCGCGGCGATCTGCCGCGAACTGGAATGCCAGCCGGGCGATCTGCTCGCCTATGAGGGAGAATAGAATGCAAGCGTGAGGCCCCGCGCAGGCGGGGACCTCAGTAAAGCTAGCGCCACTCCGACTGAGGCCCCCGCTTGCGCGGGGGGCTCGCACCATAGATGCCGGCGGCTCATGCTTTTGATTGACTTTGCCCCGCCGGTAGCTAATGGCCCCACCCGACTGCCCTCGGGTGGTCATCCGTCCGAGACAGTTGGTGACCGGAATATGCCGGTCTTAATTTCCAGCCTAGACGGGGAAACGAGATTTCGGCGGCCTGCGCAAGCAACCGCCCGCGTGCCGGCCTTGATGGTGGCACACACCCTCCTTCCCTTTCGACGGACTCGCCCGTGTTCGGAGCCTCGGCCCCGCGCATGGACAAAACGTAGCCGATCGTGCGGGAGCCATCCCGGACGGTCAAATGTGAAGGAGTATGGCATGGATCGTTCGCAGAAAGCCGACGCGGTTGCCCAGCTCAATGCGGTCTTCAACGAGGTCAGCGTGGTGGTTGTCACCCGTAACCTCGGCATGACGGTGGCTCAGTCCACCGCCCTGCGCCTGAAGATGCGCGATGCTGGCGCCACCTACAAGGTTGCGAAGAACCGTCTCGCCAATCTCGCCCTCGAAAACACCGACTATGTCGGGCTCG
>JAKFWB010000477.1 GCA_021732945.1 Porphyrobacter sp. | reverse complement strand
ACGGAAAGAGCGCGCGGCGGCGGTGGAGGGGATGAGGATCCGGCATTTCACGGGCGCTGACATCACCGAGGCGCATTGGGATGCGTTCTGGGTGTTCTATCAGGACACGGGCGCGCGCAAATGGGGCAGCCCCTATCTGACGCGCGAAGCCTTCAGCCTGCTGGGGCAGCGGATGGGGGATCGGATCATCCTGATCCTCGCCTATGACGGGAACGAGGCGATTGCCGGCGCGCTGAATTTCGCCGGGCGCGATGCGCTATACGGGCGCTATTGGGGCTGCACCCGCGAGGTACGCTTCTTGCATTTTGAACTGTGCTATTATCAGGCAATCGATATCGCGATTGCGCGGGGTCTCGATCGGGTCGAGGCTGGCGCGCAAGGCGGGCACAAGCTGGCGCGGGGGTATGAGCCGGTGCAAACATGGTCAGCGCATTGGATCGCCGATCCGGGATTTGGCAGCGCGGTCGCCGATTTCCTCGAACGCGAACGGGCAGGGGTGGTCAGCGATCAGATGTATCTCACCGCCCGAACCCCGTTCAGGAAGGATGACTAGGCAGCGCGCAGGCGCTCCTCGGCCAGCCACTGGCGCGCCCGGCGCTGGGCCTCGGCGATTTCGCGGGCGGTCATTTCGTCGGACACATCAGCGCGGCAATGCGCGGCTTCCTCGTGTCCGCGCACGGCGGCGAGGTTGAACCATTTGTGTGCTTCGATCAGATCGCACGGGGCGCCATTGCTGCCCGTCGAAAAGGCGACGCCCAGATCAAAGCAGGCCTCGGCTTGACCCTGACTTGCCGCCGCCAGCCAGTTTGCAAGTGCGGCGTCGGTCGATGTTTCACGTGAAACATTTGTGCTGATCGCGATGATGTTCATTTGTGGTCCCCTCACGCACCGATCGCCCCCAAGCGACCTTCCATCAGCAAGAAGTGCGGCGACTATGGTCAAAAATTGGTTAACGCCCATTGCACTTTCTGCTGCCGCCCCTTTGCCCCCACCTCATTCCCAAAGCCGCTTGTGCGCCAAGTGGGCCTTGCCTATAGGGCGCGGATTGCTTCACCTTGCTGGGACCAAGTGGGCCAATGAAAAGATTCAGGCGGCAAGACGCAACGGTCAGCCCAGCGGCTCACGGGATGAGAATGCTTGATGCCAACGGCCTTGTCTGACGATATCGACATCCTCGAAAAGGCAAAGCGCCTGCTCGCCCCGGACTATGTGCCGAGCGAGGAAGAGGAATATATGAATGAGCGCCAGCAGGCCTATTTCCGGATGCTGCTGATCGAATGGAAGCGCTCGATCCATTCCGCTGCCGGGCAGACCTTGCAGTCCTTGCAGGACGGCCCGATCCGCGAAGCTGACCTGACTGATCGGGCCTCCAGCGAAACCGATTGGGGCATCGAACTGCGAACCCGTGATCGCCAACGCAAGCTCGTCTCCAAGATCGATTCCGCGCTGCGGCGGATTGATTCGGGCGACTATGGCTTTTGCGAGGTAACCGGCGATCCCATCGGCCTGCGCCGACTGATCGCGCGCCCGGTCGCCACCATGACGGTCGAGGCGCAGGAAGCCCATGAACGCCGCGAAAAAGTCTCGCGCGACGATTGAGGATCAAGTGGTGCGGGGCAATCTGTTCCGCCTTGGGACAATCCTTCTATCGATGCCGCCCTCCTGCGTGCGGTTTACGGCACGTTAACCGCAACTGCTGCAACAGTGCTGGCATATAGCGATGCGTCCGGGCATGCTGCACCGGTGCACGTAAAAGGGTCGATGCAGCTAAGGAGGCACACCGGACATGACGGGGGTTGAAACACGCAGTGTTGTGCGCGACAGCCTGTTCCTGCTGGCAGAAATCCGCATCGAACAGAGCGCCGAGACTCACCGTGTGCGGGTTCGCAATCTGTCTGATGGCGGGATGATGGGCGAAGGCAATCTGCGCGTGCAGCGCGGTCATCGACTGACCATCCAGTTCCGCAACATCAAGGAAGTGAGTGGTTCGGTCGCCTGGGTGCAGGACAACCGCTTCGGGATTTCCTTTGACGAGGAAATCGATTCGCAGATCGCGCGTCGCCCGCTTCAAGGCGGGGAGGATTTGCCCACTGGCATGGTTGAAAGGTCGTGGTCGCACCGCGCCCCTCCTGCGCCAGAGCCCAAGCTGCTGCGCAAGATCTGACTCCTCACTGAGGATTACCATCGGCAAGCTGACCGAGGCGTCGCAACATGCTAGATCGCAGGTGATGCGATTCTGGTTGCCCCTTTTCGCCGCTGCGGCGCTTTCATCCTGTGGGCCTTCGGGCGGGGATGGTCCGATCGGGGTGGCGGTGGTCGGCGCTCCTGACAGCCTGTTCGTGGATGGCGTGCGGCTGCCGCTGGCAGCCCAGCATCTGCACGCAGCGACCAACGAAGGCCTGGTCGCGCTCGATCCCACCGGCCAAGTGGTGCCCGCCGTTGCTGAGCGTTGGATCGTGACCGACGACGGGATGAGCTACATCTTCCGCCTTCGCGATAGCACCTGGCCTGATGGCGAGGCCATTACCGCCACTGATGTGCGCAATCGGCTGCGCGAAGCAATCACACGGCTGGGCGGCACGTCGCTGGGGCTTGATTTGGCCAAGGTTCACGAAATCCGGGCGATGACAGGGCGGGTGGTCGAAGTGCGCCTGACCGCGCCAATGCCCGATTTCCTCCGGCTGTTGGCGCAACCGGAGCTTGGCTTTGTCATGAATGGCAGCGGTGCCGGACCAATGGTCGCATCGCGCGATGAAGAACGGGACATGGCGCGTTTGTCGGCTCTGCCGCCCGAAACGCGCGGCCTCCCTGCACGGGAGGATTGGGAGGATGTCGCCCGGCCGGTCAGTCTTCAGGCGCTTTCGGCGCGCTCAGCTGTGGCGGCGTTTTCGCGCGGGGAGATTGATCTGGTTCTGGGCGGAACGCTCGCCGATTTTCCGCTGGCCGAGGCCGGGCCACTATCGCGCGGGACGGTTCAGGTCGATCCGACAATCGGGCTTTATGGTCTCGCATTCCGTTCGGAAGACGGGTTGCTGGCTGATCCGGCCCGGCGCGAGGCCTTGTCGATGGCGATTGATCGCAGCGCCTTGATCCAGCCGTTCGGGTTGAACGGCTGGCGTGCCGCCAGCTGGATCGTGCCGCCCCAGCAGTTCGCTACGCCGCCTTACCTCGATGATCGCTGGGCCGGTGCGTCGATTGATGATCGGCGACGGGTGGCAGCGGGACGGATTGCGCAGTGGACTAGCCAGTCGGGCAAGCCGGCAGTGGTGCGCGTGTCCCTGCCGCGCGGGCCCGGCAGCGAATTGCTGCTGCGCCAACTGGCGGGAGCATGGGCGCCGATCGGCGTAGGCATCAAGCAGGTGCCGCTCGGCGAGCGCGCCGATCTTGAGCTTCGCGACACGCTCGCTCGGTATCCTTCGGCGCGCTGGTTTCTCAATCAATTCAACTGCCGCTTGAAGGCGAGTCTGTGTTCGCCTGAGGCGGATGCGCTGGTGAGGCAATCACTGATGGAGCGCGATGCGACCGCGCGCGAACTGTTGCTGATCGATGCCCATGCTGCGCTGACGTCGCGCGAGGCGTTCATTCCGCTTGGCGCCCCGGTGCGTTGGTCTTTGGTGCGGGGATCGATCCGCAACTACCTGCCCAATCCCTGGGGTCTGCACCCCTTGTTCCCGCTATCACAGCCCACCACATAAGTGGACGATGGAAAAGCCCATGAACAACCGCCCGACACAGATCA
>JAKFWB010000057.1 GCA_021732945.1 Porphyrobacter sp. | reverse complement strand
AACCGGCACGAGCCCGGCCTCATCCTTCAACATCACGAGCATCGCATCCCAATGAGCGTCAGCGTTGCGATGGAAGATGAGGTGGATTGCGACCGGCACAATTGCCATCAAGGGAAAGGCCGCCATCGCCCACGGATCGCGAGCGCCCAACCCTTCGCGCAACACAGCGGCGGCGGTGCTCACAGTGATGAAGACGAACAGGGAATACCAGATCGCCATAAACACCAGCACGATCAAAGGGGCACCATACGACGCCCGCACTTCGGTGGAACGCCCCCTCTCGACAAGCCGTCCTGACAGTATTGGCCGAAACCCGTTGGTGATCATTGGAATGTTCCAAGCGAGGTAAAGTCGACCGAAATACACCCCACCCGTCACGCCGCGACGAAACGGCGAAAAGAACGAGCCAGCTGCATTGTCGATTTGGGCAGTCACCTTCGCCTTGGGGTGAGGTGATTGAAGCACGACCCTTCGACCGAACACGTATTCCTTGAGCGTCACAGAGCTTGCCCCGCCATCGATTGATGCCTGCGGTAAGCTAAGCTTGTGAGTTTCACAAAACAAAGGAAATTCCATGGCATTCCTCGACAATCTCCGCTCCGCCTTCAAGGGCGGGGCGCGCGCTCGTGTGCCTTTGGCGCCGGGGCTGATGCAGGGCTGGTATCCGGCCTTTGATGCCGGTCCGGCTCCGCGCTCTTACGAATATGCCCGCGCAATCAGCGAAGGCTTTATCGCCAATCCGATCGCCCAGCGTTCGGTGCGGATCGCGGCCGAAAGCATCGGCCAGGCCCCCATCACTTGCGACGATCCGCGCCTCGCCGCGCTCGTCACCGCCACCAGCGCCGGGCAATCATTGATCGAGACGCTGGCGGCGCATCTGCTGCTGCACGGCAATGGCTATGTCCAGATCCTGAAGGATGCGAGTGGCACGCCGGTGGAGCTGTTCGCGCTGCGGCCAGAGCGGGTCAAGGTGGTGACCGGGCCAGATGGCTGGCCCTGCGGTTATGATTACACCGTCGCCGGGCGCACCACCCGCATCCCGCTGGAGGATGAGGATGGCTGGCCGGGGATCATCGCGATCCGGGCGATGCATCCGCTGGATGATCACTGCGGCGCCGGCGCGCTGGAGGCGGCGTGGCAGGCGGTGGTGATCCACAATGCTGCCACCCACTGGAACCGCGCGCTGCTGGAAAACGCGGCGCGGCCATCGGGGGCGCTGGTCTATGAACCCGGCGACGGGGCGGCGCTGGCGCAGGAGCAGTTTGATCGGCTGAAGCGCGAGCTGGAAGCCGCTTTTTCGGGCGCGGGCAATGCGGGCCGCCCAATGCTGCTCGATGGTGGCCTCAGGTGGCAGAGCATGGCGCTCTCCCCTGCCGACATGGATTTCGCGACCCTCAAAAGCGCGGCGGCGCGCGATATTGCGCTGGCGTTCGGGGTGCCGCCGATGCTGCTCGGCCTGCCGGGCGACAACACCTACGCCAATTACCGCGAGGCGAACCGCGCGCTGTGGCGGCTGACCCTGCTGCCACTGGCGGAGAAACTATTCGCCGCGATCCGCGAAGGCCTTGCCCCGTGGTTCGGGCAAGCCACGCTGCGGATCGATCTCGATCGGGTGCCTGCGCTCTCGGAAGATCGGGAGCGCCTGTGGTCGCAGGTGTCCGACGCAGAATTCCTCACCCGCGCTGAAAAGCGCCAGCTGCTCGGCCTGCCGGTCGAGGTCATCCAAGCGGAGAATGCCCAATGAGCCGCGAAGAGCTTTTGGCCAGCCTGATGGCACAGGCGCGCGGCGAAGGGGCCGAACTGGTCACCTTGCGCGCGATTATCGAGGAAGCGAGCGTGCTCGCGGCGGACCGCGTGCTCGACCGCCTCGGACTGGGCGATGCCGGGGCCGAGAACGATCTTGGCGAGCTGCGCGAACTGCTCAAGGCCTGGCGCGATGCCAAGACCAGCGCGTGGAAGGCATTTGTGAGCTGGCTCGTCAGCGGCGTTCTGGCGTTGCTGCTGATCGGGATCGCGGTGCGGTTCGGTGCGTGGGACCGGCTGTGAGCGCGCCCGCGCCGCTGAGGTTCGCGGGCTATGCCGCCCTGTTCGATATCGCCGATGCGGGTCGTGACACGATCCGGCGCGGGGCATTTGCCCGCACGCTCGCCGAACGCAGCGCGCCGCTGCCGCTCTATTGGCAGCACCGGCCCGATCAGCCGATTGGCGAGATCGAAGCTATCGCGGAAGACGCCCGGGGCCTGCGCGTGATCGCCCGGATTGACCGACCAGACAGCCGGGCGGCCATGATGCTCGCAAAGGGCGAGGTCAGCGGCCTCAGCTTCGGCTTCCGCACCCGTGCCGCACGCCAATCCGATGCGGGGCGCGAGCTGCTGGAGATTGATCTGTTCGAAGTCAGCCTCGTCACCCACCCGCTGCAACATGGTGCGAGAGTTCACTTTTTGAGTTAGCCTCAATCGCCGGCAGCCGCATCCGCGGCTTTGGCTTTCCTCGCTCCCTCCGGTCGCTGCGGGCGGCCGGTCGGCCTTGCGGTCTCTGCGAGACCGATTCCCGCACCATGCCATAAAACTTAGGCCGCCACTGGGGCGGCCTTTTTTCTGCCCAACCGAAAGGCCACTGCCCCATGGAACATACCCCCACTGTCACCCCTACCGCTGCCGATCCGATGGACGCGAGCTTCGATATCGTCGCTCGCCAGGATCTGGCCGATACCGCCATCGCCGGTCTGCGCAGCGATGTTGACGAAGTGAAATCGCGGCTCGACAAGGTCGCCCGCGCGGCCACCCGCCCGGTCATGGGCGGCGCTGCGGCGAGCGATACGCCCGAGGTCAAGGGCTTCGTCGATGGCTATCTGCGGCGCGGGCGCGAGACCTAGCTGAAGTCTATCAGCGGCGCGACGCCGGGCGATGGTGGCTATGCCGTGCCGCGTCAGATCGATGCGATGATCGCTTCAACTCTCGCCGACATCAGCCCGATCCGTGCGATTGCGCAGGTGGTGCAGACCGGTACCTCCGGCTATCGCAAGCTGGTGGCGACTGGCGGCGTTGCTTCGGGCTGGGTCAGCGAAACCGCCCCCCGTCCTGAAACCGCAACGCCGCAATTTGCCGAAATCGCGCCGCCGACCGGCGATCTCTACGCCAACCCGGCGGCGAGCCAGGGCATGCTGGACGACGCGGCATTCGATCTCGAAAGCTGGCTGGCGAGCGAAATCGCACTCGAATTCGCCCGCGCTGAGGGCACCGCTTTTGTCCGCGGCACCGGCGTTGGGCAGCCCTCAGGCTTCCTGACCGCCGCCACCAGCACCGCTGAAGATGGCGTGCGCGCTTTTGGCACGGTGCAATATGTCGGATCGGGCAGCGCCACCGGCTTCAACGCCGCGCCCGATGCCAAGCTGATCGACCTGATCCATTCGCTCAAATCCGGCCACCGGCAGGGCGCGGTGTTCGTGATGAATTCGACCACTTTGGCCACCGTGCGCAAGCTCAAGACCGCTGATGGCGCGTTCCTGTGGCAGCCGGGGCTGGTGGAAGGGCAGCCGAACCGGTTGCTCGGCTATCCGGTGATTGAGGCGGAAGACATGCCCGATGCTGTGGGCGGCGCCTTCCCGATTGCGTTCGGCAATTTCCGCCATGGCTATCTGATCGCCGAAAGCGGGGCGACGCGGGTGCTGCGTGATCCCTTCACAAACAAGCCCTTCGTCCACTTCTACGCCACCAAGCGCGTGGGCGGCAAAGTGCTCGATTCC
>JAKFWB010000190.1 GCA_021732945.1 Porphyrobacter sp. | reverse complement strand
GTTCTTCGCAACAGGCGATCCAGTTCGCAGCCCAAGCGGTGATGAGCGGCACGCAGGACGTGGTGATTGCCAGCGGGGTAGAAAGCATGACCCGCGTGCCGATGGGCTCCAACGTCACGCTGCACATGAAGGAAGGCCTCTACGCCAAGGCCGCCGGGATCGAAGCCAAGTTTCCCGGCATCAATTTCAGCCAGTTCATGGGCGCGGAAATGATCGTCAGGAAGCACGGCTTCACCAAGGATGATCTTGACCGGTTTGCCTATGAGAGCCACCAGAAGGCAATTGCTGCAACCAAGGCCGGGGCGTTCGACAACGAGATCGTTGGGATCGAAATCGAAACGCCGGAAGGCACGCAGCTTCACACGATTGACGAAGGCATCCGCTTTGATGCGACGCTGGAAGGGATTGCCGGGGTCAAGCTGCTTTCGCCCGATGGCACGATCACGGCGGCGTCAGCCAGCCAGATTTGCGATTGTTCGTCGGCGGTGCTGGTGGTGAGCGAGGCGGCGCTGAAGGCCCATGGCCTCACCCCGCTGGCGCGGATCCACAATCTCACGGTGACTGCGGGCGATCCAGTGATCATGCTGGAAGAGCCGCTGTTCGCGACCGACCGCGCCCTGCAGCGCGCCGGGCTGAGCATCGACGACATCGACCTGTTCGAGGTCAACGAGGCCTTCGCCAGCGTGCCACTCGCCTGGCTCAAGCACACTGGGGCCGATCCGGACCGGCTGAACGTCCACGGCGGCGCGATTGCGCTCGGCCACCCGCTGGGTGCGTCGGGCACCAAGCTGATGGCAACGCTGGTTCACGCGCTTAAGCGCAACGGCAAGAAGTATGGCCTTCAGACCATGTGCGAAGGCGGCGGTGTCGCCAACGTAACGATTATCGAGAGCCTTTAAACCTGAGCGAATCCCCGCGGAAGCGAAGCTGACCCATAGGGTCTACGCGAGGATCTCCCGCAATCCGACTGAGGCCCCCGCCTGCGCGGGGGCGCACTAAAAGGGAATGATAGAATGGAAGTTTCAGCCAATACCCCCGCCGTCGTCACCGGCGGTGCCTCAGGCCTCGGCGCGGCCACTGCGCGGGCGCTGGCCGCCAAGGGCGCCAAGGTCGCGATCTTCGACATGAACGCCGAAAAGGGCGAGGCGCTCGCCGCTGAGCTGGGCGGGGTGTTCTGCATGGTCAACGTCACCAGCGACGCCGATGTCGATGCCGGATTCGCCAAGGCGCGTGAAGCCCACGGGCAGGAGCGTATTCTGGTGAACTGCGCCGGGATCGGCAACGCGATCAAGACCGCCAGCCGTTCGAAGGAAGATGGCTCGATCAAGCACTTCCCGATCAGCGCGTTTGATTTTGTCATTCAGGTCAACCTGATCGGCACCTTCCGCTGCATCGCCAAGTCGGCCGCGGGGATGATGACGCTCGACCCGGTTGACGAGTTCGGAGAGCGCGGCGCAATCGTGAATACTGCGTCGGTGGCGGGCGAAGACGGCCAGATCGGTCAGGCGGCTTACTCGGCATCGAAGGCCGGGGTGATCGGCATGACGCTCCCCATCGCGCGCGACTTGATGAACGAGGGCATTCGGGTCAACACCATCCTGCCGGGCATCTTCGACACCCCGCTGCTCGCCGCTGCGCCGCAGAATGTGCGCGATGCGCTCGCCGCCAGCGTGCCGTTCCCCAAGCGCCTCGGCATGCCGGTGGAATATGCCAAGCTTGCCATGACCATGATCGAAACCGGCTATTTCAACGGCGAGGACGTGCGCCTTGATGGCGCGATCCGGATGGCCCCGCGCTGACGACGCCAAAGCCCTCTCCCCTTGGGGGAGAGGGGTCCGGAGCGAAGCTCCGGCCCTTCACCCCTCTCAACTCCGACTAGGCAGCAAGCTGCCAAGTCTCCGTATCTCTCCCGCAAGGGGAGAGAGGCTGTCGGGCGCAACAGCGTCTCCGACCGAACCGCAGCTTTCCTACTGCCCACGGCCCGCTTAGTCTCGCCAGCATGTCCTGCATGCTGCCGCCTTTTCCTTCGCTCGCCTGTCAAAATCGTGCAAAGCTACGAGGCTTGTTTTCGTTTCCTGGACAGTGTCACATGTGTCTCCAACAGGCCCCAAGATGAACGGCGCGCAGAGAGGACACCTATGACCGATTACACCCAGATCATCGTCACCAAGGCCGATGGCATCGCCACCATTACCCTGAACCGACCCGACAAGATGAACGCCTATACCCGCACCATGGGCGAGGAGATCATCGCGGCGATGGATGACATCGATGCCGACGACAAAGTGCGCGCGGTGATCTTTACCGGCAGCGGAGAGCGCGCCTTTTGCGCTGGCGCTGACCTTACGCCCGAGGGCGGAGGGCATGTCTTTTCCGATCCCACGCAGGTGGACGACCTGTCCGATCCGCGCGTGCGTGATGGCGGCGGGTTGCTGACACTGCGGCTGTTCGAAAGCAAGAAGCCCCTCATCAGCGCCTGCAATGGTGTGGCGGTGGGTGTGGGCGCGACGATGCAGCTGGCGATGGACATCCGCCTCGCCAGCAGCACCGCGCGCTATGGCTTTGTGTTTGCCCGGCGCGGGATTGTGCCCGAAGCGGCGTCAAGCTGGTTCCTGCCGCGCCTTGTCGGCATCAGCCAAGCTTTGGAGTGGTGCTACACGGGGCGCATTTTCGATGCGGAAGAAGCCAAGGCGGGCGGGCTCGTCCGGTCGATCCACGCGCCTGACGATCTGCTCCACGCCGCCCGACTGCTGGCGCGCGAGATTGCCGATAACACCTCGGCCATTTCGGTCGCGATGACGCGGGCAATGATGTGGCGGTTGGCGAGCGCCGACCACCCGATGGAAGCGCACAAGATTGATAGCCGCGCGATCTACCGCCTCAGCCGCGCAGGCGACGCCAAGGAAGGCATCGCCAGCTTCCTTGAAAAGCGCAAACCCATGTATCCCGGCAAGGTCAGCGCTGACATGCCCGATTTCTACCCGTGGTGGGATGCGCGCCCCTATGAATGACCCCGACGGCCAAGGTGAAAGTGGGCAGCTTGCCGGATTTCTGCCCTATCAGCTTTCGGTCACCTCCAACGCGGTCAGCAGCCTGATTGCCGAACGTTATCGCAAGCGGTTCGGTCTGAAGATCCCCGAATGGCGGGTGATGGCGGTGTTGGGCGATGCGGGTAGCGCCACTCAGCGCGATCTGACCGCAGCCACGGTGATGGACAAGGTGGCAGTCAACCGCGCGGTCAAGGTGCTGGAGGATCGCGGGCTGGTGGGCCGGGTGCCCAATCCCGAAGACGGCCGCTCGCACCTGTTGGAGCTGACGGGGGAGGGCCGGGCGATCCACGCCGAGGTGATGCCTCTGGCGCGCGCGACCGAGCATGAACTGATCGCAGGGCTGGCTGCGGGTGAGGAAGATGCTTTGCGCCGCCTGCTCGCCGGGCTGCGCCAGCGTGCGGAAACCCTGGCCCAGCAGACGTCCCAGCAGACGTAAACAGGGCCGCAGCGGGATTGATCCTGCTGCGGCCCCGTTCAACCCAAACCGGGCTTGCGCGTCAGTTCTTGATCAGGTTGTCCGAGATCGAACAGGCTGCCGGGCCAAGAATAACGACGAACAGCGTCGGCAGAATGAACAGGATCAGCGGGATCGTCATGATCGCGGGCAAACGCGCGGCCTTTTCTTCGGCGCGCATCATCCGGTCATTGCGGAACTCGGCCGATAGCACACGCAGCGCGGATGCCAGCGGGGTACCGT
>JAKFWB010000020.1 GCA_021732945.1 Porphyrobacter sp. | reverse complement strand
ATTTAATCGCACCACAACACCTTCGGGAAACGAGCGCTTGACCGAGCCATCGGCGTTGAACGGGCTGAGCGGGTCACCCGGCTTGCCTGCTTTCAGAGCGTAATTGCCGTCGCCGGTCGCGCCGACGATATCGGAGGTCACCGGTTCGAAATACTTGTCGTGGTTGGCCTCGGCAGTTTGGGCCGCAGGCGCGCTGCAATTCGCGGCAAGCATCATTGGCAAAAGCAGTAAGATCAGTTTGCGCATTGGAATTACCATTCTCATGTCGTTTCTAGGGCAAAATAGCGGTTCAGAAGGCCCGCTGCAATTGCCAGAAAAAAGGGCCGTGTCGCGACAGTCACGACACGGCCCTGATGTATTCACAAGACTTTGCAGCCTAGTGTCCGTGCTTAACGGCGGCGGAACTTGTTCGCCAGCGTGAAGCGGACGATCGAAGTGCCGAGGTTCTGACCTTCCGTGTCATCCGGCTCCCAGTGAACGCCGTTGAACACGCGGCTGCGACCGTTTTCCTGCTGAGCTTCCAGCAGCGAACGATAGCGAACCGGAACGCGCGGACGGATCTGCTCGGGGTTCTCTTCAGCATCGAGTTTCGGGTCAAAGCCAGTGCCGTTGTATTCGTCAGAAACGAAGGTGAAACGGACCGAGTTGCCGAACACGCTGCTCAGCGACTGCGCCATGGCAGCACCGAAGGTTGCGTGGCCCGACGGATAGGCCGGGAACGGCGGAGTGAAGCGCTCGGGCACGGTTTCGTTGATGACCGAAGCACCGAACGGACGCCAGCTGTCGAGCGGCTGAGTGGTCGGATCACCATCATCAGCTGCATCGCGGATGCCGTTGCCCGGACGATGATAGTTGTGGAAGTACTTGCTGTCCCAAGCCGCAATGCCCGAGTCGCCCATGGTGACATTCACCAGCGCCAGCAGACGCGAGTAATCGTCGAGGTCGGTCAGGCCACGCGAATTGGCGACCGTAACCGCAATCTGGTTGTAGAGACGCGGCGGGGTGCCGAGCAGCGGCGCGCCGTCATAACCCCAGTAGTTGCCGATGAACTGCTTGGCAGCGGTATTGTTGGTGCCGACCACGCCGGTGATGTCTTCACCGCCATTGCGCAACACATCGCGGTAAGCAGCGCGGAAGCGCGGCGTACCCGGAGCCGGATAGGCCGGGATCCGGAACTGGTCACCACGACGCAGCGCGAACGGGGGCAGAGCGCCCCAGGTCGAACCGAGTGCAGCATTGCGCAACGGGGCAACACCGTCATCGGCCGGACCGCGGTCCGGACCCCAGCGGCCTTCGCCGAGTTCACCACCATTGACCTGTTCGCCAAAGATGTTGAGCGGACCACTTGCGGTCATGCCGACGCCGTTGCCGAAACCGGTTGCGGTCGGCGTGCCAGCAGCGCCAGCACCATCATCCGAGCGGGCCTCAAGGATCGCGTCAGCAGCGGCGCGACCGACAGCGCGGCCAGCCGCGATCGACTGCGCGGAGCCATCGATCTGGCTCAAGTCCGAAGACAGCAGCAGATCGAACCGGGTCTTCTGCAGCGGATACAACTCAACCAGCGAAGTGTAGGCGGCCTGAGCGATCGCGGCATCGACCGAAGCACTGGCGGGCGCGCGGCGCAGGCCACGGCTGAACGGCTCATACTTGCGGCTGAACGAGTTCACCGCGTCATACACAGCAATCTGAATGATCGCGAAGGCGCGGCTGTTGCGCGTCGGGCCTTGCTGGTCACCAACGCCTGCCCGCTCCGGGAACAGGTTGATGAAGGCCGGCGTGTGATCCATCGCGTTCGCTTCAAGCATGACTTCATGCCACTCAAGCAAACGGTCCAAAGTAGTGTGCTGGCTTGACCGGGCCGCAACGCCGGCAGACGATGCGTCACCACCCATCGTGGTCTTGCCCATGATCCGCGCCATTTCGCTGCGGATCTGTGCGGTGTCAGCCTGCGGACCGGTCTTGCCGCCATCGGCAAGTGCCGGAGTAGCCAGAGCAAGCGGAGCAAAGATAGCGGCGGCGCCCATCAGGCCCCACACCTTCGTTATAGCTTTCATATTGATTCACCCCTTAGGAACGGAAAGACTACAGTTTTCCAACTACACCAACTAATGTCGGTATAGGCTGTAAAACAAACATAACAAACCGTCGAAAATTCGACGAATTTTGTGGATTCTTGCTGTAGTATTGGAATGATTCAGATTCTGTACGATCTGAATTCATTGCTCCCCGAACCAGAGGCTTTACCCCCGCTGGCGGAATGGGAATTAACGCGTAGATCGGCGCGACACAAATGCTTTTTTGCAAGTATCCGCACATTCGGAAACCCAACTTTACCAATCAATGGTTTAGCGGTCAGGTGTGGGCGGAATTTGCCAGGGCGTCCCATTTTGGGTCGTGCGGACGACACCATTCTTGCATCATGGGCATCATTCCGACGACCGCAAAATGGGAAATCTTGGGCCCTGCAGCCTTTGCGGCTGACGACAGCCCCAAGGCCAGATGAGTGTTCGCAAGGGTGCTTTCCTGCGGTTTTGCGCACGTCCTCGCACCAAGGAACCGCTTGCGGACAAGGGTTATGACAGCGACTGGTTCCGGGCCGACCTGACCGAACGCGGAAGCGCCCCGTGCATTCCGCCCCGCAAGAACCGCAAGGTCCAATTCCACGACGACAAGCACCTCTACCGCCAGCGTCACAAAATCGAGAATGTCTTGGCAGGATCAAGGACTGGCACCGCGTCGCAACCAATTACGACAGATGCGCCCTCACCTTCATGTCCGCCAACTCCATCGCCCTATCCTGCTGCTCCTGGCTGTGATCAATGAGTCCTGAGCCCAGATTTCTTTCCAAGCGACATCCAGCGGCGAACAACCGCCGCCCGATGCTATGGCGCGGAACAACTTGGAGCAAGACGGATCTGTGCGGAGATCAAGCGCGTCATGCCTCGGCGCGCGCCTGATATGCCGCCGGGTTAACGCCGAAACGCAACGCAAAGGCACGCGAAAAGCTGCTCGGGCTTGCATAGCCCACGCCGCGCGCGATCTGCTCGACGGACGCGCGGCTGTGCAGCAACCGATCTGCCGCAGCGAGCAAGCGCAGCTCGCGCAGCACTGTGGCGGGAGGGTGCCCAAACGCCGCCTGGAACCGCTTGATGAAGGCCGACCGACTTAAGCATGCCAGCTGCGCCAAGGACAACACACTGTGTGCGGCACCAGGCTCATGCACCATGGCGCTGAACGCACGCATCACCTGCTCATCGCTAACCAGATCGAGCGCACCAAGCCAACTTTGCTGTTCGGCGAGGGCGCGGCGCAACAGTATCACCAAAACCTGGCGCAGCATCGCCGCGGCCATCGTCCGGCCACCCGTGTTGTTCTCACTGAGTTCGGTGCGGATCAATGGCATCAGACTGCCAACACTATTGTCGCTCGAATGCTCCACCACCGGTCCAACAAGCGCACCGAACAGGTCGCGATCACCAGCCTGAATTGCACGGAAATGGCCGCAGATGATCTTGAGCGCTGGCTCGCCGATTCCTGCCTGCCAGCGCTTCAGTGCGGGTTGTTCAAGGTCGATGGTTACTGCGACCATCCCCCCACAACCTGTCCGTGCCTCAGGAGAAGGCCGCGCTTGGATGCGGTAAGGGGTGTCCCGCGGGGTAACAAGCAGCGTTTCCGGGCCGAAGGGAACAGGCGCGCCCGACCCTAACACCAGTTCACCTTCGCCATGCAACACATAGTGAAGACCTGATGCCG
>JAKFWB010000023.1 GCA_021732945.1 Porphyrobacter sp. | reverse complement strand
GCCGCCAGCCTTCTGCCGCGCCCTGCTCGCGGCTTTCGATGGTAAGCTGTGCGACGCTGGCGATGCTCGGCAGGGCTTCCCCGCGAAAGCCCAGCGTCGTCACCAATTCGATCGCGCCTTCAGGACCGATCAGCGAATCGGGAAGTTTGGAGGTCGCGTGCCGTTCCAGCGCCAGCGCCATCGCTTGCGGCCCCATCCCGCAGCCATCATCGACCACTTCGATCCGCAGCAATCCGCCATCGGACAGCGTCACCCCGATTCGCCGCGCACCCGCATCAATCGCGTTCTCGACCAGCTCTTTCAGCGCCGCAGCCGGGCGTTCGACCACTTCGCCCGCGGCAATGCGGTTCACCAAAGCGGATGGAAGGCGGCGTATTTCGGGCATTTGTCGCACGCTAGCTGTCAGGCGTCGCGATTTCGAGGGCCCAACCCCAGAAATCACCATGGTGGTGGACAAATATTTTGGCGTTTTCTCTCCGGATTCGCTAGGCGCGAGCCGTCATGTCATAACCGGGTCGAATTTACCGCAGCCGTCCCCATATACGGTCTGCGCACCCCGCCCCCGCTACCACTGGAACATTGTCACTCATGAGCTTCCTGTCCAAATTCTTTAAATTCGGTTCTCAGAATATGGCGATCGATCTCGGGACCGCCAACACGCTGGTTTATGTGCAGGATCAGGGCATCGTGCTGAACGAGCCTTCGGTGGTCGCGATTGAGACGATTAATGGCATCCGCCGCGTCAAAGCCGTGGGTGATGATGCCAAGATGATGATGGGCAAGACCCCGGACAGCATCGAAGCGATCCGACCGCTGCGCGACGGCGTGATCGCCGATATCGAAGTGGCCGAGCAGATGATCAAGCACTTCATCCAGAAGGTGCACGGCAAAAAGAGCATGTTCCGCTATCCCGAAATCGTGATCTGCGTGCCATCGGGATCGACTTCGGTTGAACGCCGCGCGATCCGCGATGCGGCGTCGAATGCGGGCGCATCGGATGTGCACCTGATCCTTGAGCCCATGGCAGCCGCCATCGGCGCCGATATGCCAGTGACCGAACCCGTCGGCAGCATGGTGGTGGACATCGGCGGCGGCACCACCGAAGTCGCGGTGCTCTCGCTTCGCGGCCTCGCCTACACCACTTCGGTTCGGACCGGTGGTGACAAGATGGACGAAGCCATCGTCAGCTACGTCCGCCGCCACCACAACCTGTTGATTGGCGACGCCACGGCGGAGCGGATCAAGAAGGATTACGGCATTGCCATGATCCCCGAAGACGGCGTTGGAGAGACGATAACCCTGAAGGGCCGCGATCTTGTGAACGGCGTGCCCAAGGAAATCACGATCAATCAGGCGCATGTCGCCGAGGCGCTCAGCGAACCCATCGGCGCGATCGTCGAAGGCGTGCGCATCGCGCTAGAGAACACCGCGCCTGAGCTGGCTGCGGATATCGTCGATCAGGGCATTGTGCTCACAGGTGGTGGCGCGCTGATCCGCCGTCTGGATGAACATCTGCGCGAAGAGACCGGCCTGCCGGTTTCGGTCGCAGAAGATCCGCTCTTGTGTGTTGCCATTGGCACCGGCCGTGCGATGGAAGACCCGATCTATCGCGGCGTGCTGATGACCGCTTAAGGCGCGACAGCTTGGGCCGGGTAGACTGGCAGAAGGGATTCTAAGCCATGGCGCCCCCCTCATCGCGCCGATCGGGCTTTTCCAAGAAGGCACAATTTTCGCAGTTCGCCGGCTATCTTCTGGCCGGTGGCTTTGCGTTTCTGGGCCTGTCCTTGCTGCTTCTTTCGCTGTGGCAGCCCGCGGCCTTCGCGCCGATGCGCGGTGTTGCAGGCGAAGTGGTAACGCCAGTTGGCACCGGCGCTGCCGTGGCGCGGACCCAATCGGACGGCGTCCTCGCCAATATCGCGGCATATTTCCAAGCGGGAAGCCAGAACGCCGCGCTGCGCGAGGAAATGGAGATCGCACGAATCCGCCTTGCCGAGGCCGAGGCGGTCAAGGCAGAAAACCGGCGGCTAAAGGGCCTGCTGGGTCTTGCCGATGCCCCGGTCAAGCCAGTGGCCACGGCGCGGCTGGTGGGGTCGACCGCAACCAGCATCCGCCGCCATGCCTATCTTGGTGCCGGGTCCTCCAGCGGTGTCGAACCGGGCATGCCGGTGCTATCAGAACGAGGTGTGATTGGGCGTGTGTTAGAGGTCGGACGCAATTCAGCACGCGTGCTGCTCCTTGCCGACAGCGAAAGCGTGCTGCCGGTTCGCCGTGCCAAGGATGATGTGATCGCCTTTGCCGAAGGGCGCGGCGATGGGCTGTTGCGCGTGCGGTTGGTCAATCTCGGGATCAACCCGCTTAAGGTGGGCGATCTCATGGTAACAAGCGGTGCCGGGGGCTATTACCGGCCAGGCGTTGCTGTGGCGGTGATCAGCAGGATCACGCCTGACGGGGGCATTGCCAGCCTCGTGGCTGAGCCTTCGGCGACCAATTACGTGGTTGTCGAACCTGTGCATCAGTCTGTCGCCGTGACCGCATTGACTCCGGGCGCTGAGAGCTACACCCCGCCCCCTGCCGCGCCAAGCGCCTATCAAGGGGCGTCTGGCGAGTAATGGACCGGCTCGACCCCCGTGCGCGGGCAGACATCTATGGTCAGCGGATCAATCGCGCTCCTTACGCATGGCGCGTTCGAAGCGTGCCCTATGCGTCAATCATGCTTGGCTCGATCTTGCCTGTCCTGCTGATCGCCGATGTGATGCCCCTGCTCCCGTCGCTTGGTTTTCTGATGCTGCTCGGCTGGCGCATGGTAAGGCCGGGGCTGCTTCCGCTTTGGGCAGGCGCGCCCTTGGGGGCATTTGATGATCTGGTCAGCGGACAGCCCTTTGGCTGCGCGATCCTGTTTTGGTCACTGGCGATGATCGCCATCGAAATGATTGAAACCCGCTTCCCATGGCGTGGGTTCTGGCAGGACTGGTTCACCGCCGGGGGGATGGCGGTGATCTACTGGCTTGCCACACTGCTGCTTTCCGGTGCGCCGGTGACGCCTGAAATGTTTCTGGTTGCCCTGCCCCAGGCGGTGCTGTCGATCTTGCTCTATCCGATACTGGCGCGCATGGTTGCGGGGCTTGATCGCTTCCGACTGGCACGGGCGCGGAGGATCGACTGATGAAGATCCCATTTCTGAAACATGCTTCTCAACGCTCATCCAGGGTCATCAGCGCCTCAATCTTGCGCGCCACATATGATCGCCGCGCAGTCGTGATAAGCGCCGTGCAGGGTGGGATTGGCGTGTTGCTGGCGCTGCGATTGGGCTACCTGGCCATCGCCCAGAACGAGAAGTACCGCCTCGAGTCCGAAAGCAACCGCGTCAATCTCACTTTGATACCACCGCGGCGGGGTTGGATCCTTGATCGCGATGGCGCTCCGCTCGCCTCCAATCGCGCTGACTTCCGGGTCGATATTATCCCCGAACGGTTGAGGGATGCCGAAGCAACGATAAACCAACTGGGCACATTGCTGGCGCTGGAGCCGGCGCGACTTGCTGATATCAAGGACAAGGTCGCCACCTCGCGCGGTTTTGCGCCGGTGGAGGTCGCCAGCGGACTCAATTTCGAACAGTTCGCCGCCTTGAGCGTGCGTCTGCCTGACTTGCACGGCGTTGTGCCGCAACGGGGGTTTTCGCGGTTTTATCCCACCGCCGCGAGTGTCGGCCACCTGATCGGCTATGTCGGCCCGGCCTCGGCGGAAGAGTACGAGAA
>JAKFWB010000553.1 GCA_021732945.1 Porphyrobacter sp. | reverse complement strand
GATTGGTGCGTTCGAGCGGATCGCCCGGCGTCCTTTCATCGTCTGGCGAAAGGGCGTCGGCTGCCGGGTCTGGTCCCGGCAGAACCTCGTTCGTCGCCGGGACGTCGAATGTGGCAGGCAGCCGGGTATGGATTACCGCTTCGGCGGGGCTTCCGGCCACCGCGACATCGACAGCTACGAGAACTGCTTCGCTTTGCTGCGGGAGGACCGCAATGGGCGCATCGCCGGTGGGTCCGGGCTCACCTGGCGCTGTAGACACCCCGTCAGCCGCCTCGGCATAGGTCTGCGCGCTCGCGGGCGCATCGATGGCAATGAGGGCAGCAAGGACGAATGCAAGCGCCGAGCTGGCGTCGGTCAGGACGCGCGATGGCCCGACGAAAGCGGCCATGTCAGCGTGCAGCCTTGTCAGCAGCCGCTTCGAGATGTGCAATCAGCGCCTTGGCGCCGCCGCGCTTGACGATGGCGGCATAGTCCGAACGCCGGGTCGCAAGCTGGCTCACCGACCCGTTGAACAGGACATCGACGATCCGCCAGCGACCGCCGCTTTGCCGCATCCGGTAGGAAATGACCACTGGCTCCTTGCCCTTCCGGCTGAGCGTCGTGCGCACCAGCGCATCGACGGCGCGGACATTGGCCTTGTTATCGACAGTGATCGCCTCGCCGTTCCACTTCGAGAAGTTCCGGGAGTACTCGGCGATCGTCATCCGGCGAATCGCCGCGGCGAGTGCGGTCTGATCGGCAGCACTGAAGGTCGACCATGCCGGGCCAACCGCAAGTCGGGTCGTCAACGGCAGATCGAAGCTTCGATCAATAACCGGTGCGAGTCGCGCCGAACGCTCAGAAAACGTGATTGATGCCCCCGCACGCATGCTGTCGATAAGGGCATCGCTGAAGGTCTGGGCCACTGCCACCGCCGGGCGCGTGTCCGGAGCCTGTGCCAGCGAAGGCTGTGCCCATACAACTGCGGCCACGGACATCGATATTGCGCGATACATCATGGAGCGGTATTTTCCGATGCAGGAAGGCTTTTGACTTGACTGGGAGATTACGGACTGGGGACGGGGTAAGCAAGACACCGCCCCGCTGGTGCAGCACTGCTTGTCTCATTTCAGCGATATTGGACAATATCGGCGTGGCGCGTCAGCCCAGATAGTGCGCTGAAGGAATCTGATGCCGCATCGCTAGCATGACGCTCTTATGACTGATCGGTCATGCTGCGGGCGCACTTAAGGGATCTCGCCAAATGAAAGTAATTCTCGCTCAACCTCGGGGATTTTGTGCTGGCGTTGTCCGCGCCATCGACATCGTCGAACGGGCGATTGAACTCTACGGCGGGCCGGTTTACGTGCGCCATGAGATCGTGCACAACCGCCATGTAGTCGAAGGGCTCAAGGCTAAGGGTGCCGTGTTTGTCGATGAACTCGACGAAGTGCCGGAAGGGGCGCGTACCATTTTCAGCGCGCACGGGGTTGCCCGGGAAGTCGAAGCGAAGGCCAAGGAGCGCAATCTGCCGGTACTTGATGCGACTTGCCCGCTGGTCACCAAGGTGCATGTGCAGGGTCGGCGCTACGCCAGTGCAGGGCGCACGGTCATCCTGATTGGCCACGCGGGCCATGCCGAGGTGGAGGGCACCATCGGCCAGATTGATGCACCAGTGCATCTGGTCGGTTCGCGTGAGGACGTTCAGGCCCTCGCGCTACCCGACCTCGAGCCGATCGCCTACATTACGCAGACCACGCTCAGCGTTGACGACACGCGCGACGTGATCGCGGCCCTCGAGGAGCGCTTCCTTGATGTCGTCGGCCCGGCCACGTCGGACATCTGCTATGCGACCCAAAACCGGCAGACCGCCGTGCGCGATCTGTGTCGGGTGGTGGATCTGCTGCTGGTGGTAGGCGCGCCCAACAGCTCAAACTCCAACCGGTTACGCGAGATCGGCGCTGATCTCGGCGTGCCGAGCTATCTCGTTGCAGATGGCAGCTCGCTCGATCGCAGCTGGTTCGAGGGCAAGGCCCGAATCGGGCTGACCGCCGGGGCCTCCGCACCGGATTCGCTGGTGCAGCACGTGATCGCCCGGCTCAGAGAGTTTGCGCCAATAGAGGTTTCGAACCTCGACGGCATCGTCGAAACCGTCCAGTTCAGCCTACCTGCCGAATTGCGTCACATGCCTGATCACCACGAAGGCATCGCTGCCGAATAGGACCGCGTCATGACTCTACCCGTTCAAGTCCTTGCCCGAATCGGCGGATATGCCGTCAGAAACCACCTCAAGGGCGGCAAATTCCCGCTGGTCCTGATGCTGGAGCCATTGCTGCGCTGCAATCTTGCCTGCCCCGGTTGCGGCAAGATCGACTACCCCGATGCCATCCTCAACCAGCGTCTGAGCTATCAGCAATGCATGGATGCCATCGACGAATGCGGCGCGCCCGCGGTCTCGATTGCGGGCGGCGAGCCTTTGCTCCACCGTGACATGCCACGAATCGTTGAGGGCTATATCGCAAAGAAGAAATTCGTGATCCTGTGCACCAATGCGCTGCTGCTGAGGAAGAAGATCGACGATTATGCGCCGTCACCCTTTTTCACCTGGTCGATCCATCTCGACGGCGACAAGGGAATGCACGATCATGCGGTTGATCAGGACGGTACTTACGACATCGCGATCGAGGCAATCGATCTGGCCAAGTCCAAAGGATTTCGCGTCCAGGTCAATTGCACCGTGTTCGACGGCACCGACTCGGCGCGCCTCGCCGCTTTCTTTGACGAGATGCAAGAGCGCGGCGTCGAGATCACCATCTCGCCCGGATACGCCTACGAACGCGCCGCCGACCAGGAGAATTTCTTCAATCGCGAGCGCACCAAGAATTTCTTCCGCGACGTGTTCCGCCGCGGCGATGGCGGCAAGGCTTGGACCTTTACAAACTCGCCCCTCTTTCTCGATTTCCTCGCTGGCAACCAGACCTATGAATGCACCCCCTGGTCGATGCCGCTGCGAACCGTCTTTGGTTGGCAAAAGCCCTGTTATCTGATTGGCGAAGGCTATGTGCAGACCTTTTCCGAACTTATGGAAGGAACCGACTGGGATCAATTCGGCGTCGGCAAGTACGAGAAATGCGCCGACTGCATGGTTCATTGCGGGTTCGAAGGCACGGCGGCGAGCGACGCAATTTCGCGTCCGTGGAAGCTTGCCAAGATCGCCTTGCAGGGGATCCGGACCGAAGGCCCGATGGCGCCCGATATCGACCTGTCTCAGGCTCGACCGGCGCAGGATGTCTTTTCCAGTCACGTCGAGCGGGAATTGGCCATTATCCAGCAGAAACAAGGCGACGGCTCCAAACAAGTCGAGCGAACGGCCTGACCCAGCGACCGGAAATGGGGCGCAAAGCCATCGCATTGATTCATCCGACAGATCCAGATTGGGAGATTGCCCACTTGCGCCGCTGTCGGCAAAATGCCTCCAGAATACCCACACTTCTTTCAGAAGCATGCGAACTCAAGCGGACACCCAAAGCCCCAAAAACACCAAGAAGGCCTGCAACCCAACGGAAAATCCGGACGCACGCGGTCGCAATCAGACCTATGCGGAGACTAGGTTGTGTTTACATTCAGCGGCAACATTTTAGTGCGGCGACGAGGTTGAGGAGGCCAGCATAGTTTCTGGCGAGTTTGTCGTAGCGGGTGGCTGTGCGGCGGAAGTGTGTGATCTTGCCGAAGAAGCGTTCGATCAGGTTGCGGTCTTTGTAGATTGTGGCGTTAAAGGTGCGCCAACTT
>JAKFWB010000351.1 GCA_021732945.1 Porphyrobacter sp. | reverse complement strand
TGCGGGGGCGACAGGCTACCCGGCTCGCGCTCACCGCGAGTGCGTGAGCCGTGCACGAAGATCGCGCGCCCACCGACGATCGGGGCGATCAGGCCGGGAATGAACTCCGGCCGGTCGCTGCCGTCGCCGTCGAGGAACAAGAGGATGTCCGCATCCGCTCGTGCGGCCGCAATACCGCTTTGAAGCGAGCGGCCGTAACCGCGCCGGGGCTCGGCGACGACTTGCGCTCCAGCGGCCGCGGCACGCTCGACCGTCCGGTCTCGCGAGCCGCCGTCGACGACAATGACCTCGGCCACGCCCTGGGCGCGCACGGCGGTGACGACGCCGAAGATTGCCTCCTCCTCGTCGAGACAGGGAATGACGGCTGAAACCGTTGCGCCGAGATGCGGACGAGCGGGTGCACTCCTGGACATCAGTGTCACGTCTCCTGACACACCCGTGCTTACAGGCTCCATCGCAGGCCACAACTGGTGCATGCGCGGGGTGGCGTATCAGACAGCAGGGCCTTGCGGAACTCGCGATAGGCGTGGCCGTTCCAGATCTCACGCAACGTCTGCTGCGTGGCCTCGCCGAGCGTATAGTGCTCATAGCCGTGCTGCGAGAATGGCGCGATGCAGCAGGGTAAGGCGCGGCCGTTGGCGGTAAAGTACATCAGGGTCCAGGGCCGCCGGCACGGCGACCACGGTGAATCACTGTCCGCCTTCTTCAGGCTGATGCCTGGTTCCGATGCCGCCCCCGACGCGTTGAATGAAATGCCAAGTGCCTGGGCGATGTCCTCTGCCTCCTTGAGATACTCTGCCCCCTCGCGTGTCAGGCGCTCGAACAGGCTTTGATTCGGCCGGGCGTGGCCTACCACTTTCTCGTCGAAGTAGACCAGGCGTTGGAGATAGATTTCCTTGACGCCGATTTCGGCAGCGACCCGCACGAAATCCGGCAATTGCTCCACCGTCTCCTTGAGACCCGTCAGCCACGCCGAGACACGCGGCTTCGCATGGCCCTCGCGCTCCTGAAGCTCACGAAACGCGCGGATATTTTTCAGGATACGGTCAAAATAGTTCTTTCCGCGGATCTCGCGATAGCTCTTGGCATTGGCTGCGTCGAGCGAAACGCGAAGCTCGTCGAGCCCCGCGGCGATCAACGCCCGACCATTGCGCTCGTTGAGGACGGTGCCGTTGGTGTTGAACAGAACGTATACGCCGCGATCCTTCAGGTGGCGAACCATGCGCGGCAAGTTCTTGACCAGCATCGGCTCACCGACGCCGTGGAGAACTGCGCGTGCCAAGTTCGGAACCTGATCGACAATCGATGTGAACAACTCCCATGACATGTCTGCCGGCGGCTCAAGCTCTTCGTAGGTCCGTGGGCAGGTGGTGCAGAGCAGGTTGCAGCGATTGGTCGTCTCGAGATAGAGACATACCGGCAGCCGGGCTGCTTCGGTGGTACGCTCCGTGGGGACGGACTCGTGGTAGCGACGTGGATCGACGGCGGGCCGGGTTACTTTATCGAGTGTCGGCGCTTTCATTGCTCATGACCTTGGTTGCGTTGACGCGACGCGCCTGCCATGCCGCAAATGCGCATGACGCCAGAAATGCGCCGTAAAGAATCGATTTTCGAACCTGCAGCGGCATCTGCCAATCACCCCAGGATTCTTTCTGCAGCAGAACCGCTCCCAGGGTAATGACCCACGCTGGCGCCCCCCCCGTCAACGCCACGAAAGGCGTAGCCACTAAGAAGTACCAAGGATAATTGAGCGGCATCAGGAACAAAAACAGAAGTAACAACTTGTTGAGCGCGGCAAGACGGGCGCAAGCTGATCGATCAGCCATCTGTGCCGTAAGTACGCCCATGCCAACTAAAGCGAGCGCCGAAGTCGCGAAATATACGATGACGTCGCCCGGTAGTGTACCGACGATCAGACGCCACAAGGCGAGCAACCAGACGCTGTCACCTGTGTTGAGCTGCTCCTCAGAGACATATCCGGTAGCGAGGAAACCGAAGACACCCCAGCCGAGCGACAGGTAGGGAGCGTAGCAGAGCAAGGCCACCAAAGCGACGAGCAGTGGCAATTTCCAATCCCACGGGCGCCAGGCGACGGCTAGAGCCGGAGCCGCAAAGGGCTTGGCAAGGATGCCAAGCGTGATGGCGACGGCACCCAGCCCACGCCGCCCACCGAGCGCGAGCCAGATGCCCGTCATCATCAAGGCGATCATCAATGCGTCGATATGGCCGCTGTTCGCGATCTCCCAGATCGGCAAGGGATGCCAAGCGTAAGCAACGACCCGTGTGACGGGACGGCCGAGGCGTCGCAGCAGCAAGACCAGGATCGTCACCGTGCCCGCCTCGCAGAGAAGGAGGCCGAGTTTCATTGCGGTCACGCCCTCGCCGAAGCGAGTGACAAGAAAGAAGAACATTTGCGCGACTGGGGGATAGATCGTCACGGCGTAGTCGGCGCGGTTAATGTGCGGATAGATGACGGCATCGCGTAAAGCGACGAGCGCCTCATCAGCGGGAACGTGCCGATAGGGGTTTATGCCCGCCGCCTGCATCCGGCCATCCCACACGTAGCGATAGATATCGGTGGACAGCAAGGGATCTGTAAATAGGAGAGCGCCGCGTGCGAGAAGGGCCACGACGATAATTAGCCAGAAGGCAGATGGGGTCGGCGCATGTTCAGCGGTCCGTGTTGCCGCAAGGGCGACGAGGCCTGTCGCGAGAGCAAACCCCATATAAGCATTGTCGCCGCCAGCGGCAAAGGCGAGTGGCGTGGCCGCGAGCAGCGCAATGAGCACCGCGGCAAGAATCAGCAGGCGCCGGAGCGTTGCACTGCCGCTGCTCGGCGCAGCTGTCGATTTACGCGCGAGGACGCCATTCATTTCAACTATTGGGCCGCCGCTACAGCAGAAAAGTAGGCACGCGTCGACACCGCTGAGCCGCCGCCAGTGAAGCGCGTCGGTCGGGCGGCAAGCTCGTCGCGGAGGATGGCAAGCGTTTCAGCATCGTCAATATCATACCATTCAGGGAGCACGACGGCCTCGAGACCGATCTCAACAGAACGGTCCAGCGTCCGCTGCGCTACTGCATTGGTGCTCCACGGAATACCCGTGAACAGATGCCGATGCGCATGCTTGAGGCCGACCAGATAATAGCCACCGTCGATCGCCGGGCCGAGTACCATGCGGTCGCCCGGAGCGCGCAGCGCCTCCACTGCATCGACCAGAAGCGTGGTCGGAAGCGTCGGGCTATCGCTGTTAACTAAGATGACGCAATCATGCCCAAGCGTCAGCAAATCACGCGTTGCACTATGCAGCACGTTGCCGAACTCGCAGTCGACTTGCAGGAGCAGGTCAAACTCGGGGGGGAGTAGCTGTCGCAACTCTTTCTCTGCTCCAGCGGGAGCGTATACGCCGTAGCCATGGCGGCCCAGATACTTGGGCATAGCCCCAATCGCCGCCGCTACATCTTTCAAGAAGCACGCCGACAACGCGGCCGCCGCCTCTCGGCCGATTGTCGCGGCAAGCCGTGTCTTGGTGCGGCCCGGGCGCGGCGCCTTACACATGATCCCAATCGCGGCTCCCGGCGTCACAGTCGGTCGCGGCATTACGATGTCACCTCCTTGGTTCCACTCGACCGTCTCATTGGGTCGCCGATAAACTATGCCCAGCGGGGCATATCCGGACAACGAGGGTTCGACTCACAATTTCGTGTTGATTGATGCGGCCGATGGGATTGGTCGATCCCGCTGTGTGCGATGCCCTGCAGGGCTAACGCC
>JAKFWB010000229.1 GCA_021732945.1 Porphyrobacter sp. | reverse complement strand
ACGAACTGCCCCGGCTTGGACGAGCCATAATGGCAATCAAGGCAGACATTCGCCCGCGTCTTGGCATTATCGAGCGCGGTCAGCCCTGCCGCGATGTTCGAAGCATGGGTTGCAGGCAAAGCGTAATGTTCCGCCAGCCAGCTGCCACCAGACGCACCATGGCAGCTTTCGCAGCCGACTCCGTCCGTGGCGGTGAACTTGGCCCCGCGCTGGCCGACCGGAGCATAGGTCGAATGGCAGCCGAGGCAGGCCGGGGCCGATTGCGCATCGCCCATCCCGAGGCTCGCAGCGATCTGCTGGCCCCTGCGACCACCCAGCACCGCATAGGCGCGGGAATGCGCGCCCGAAGGCGACGAAGGCTCCTGCCAGGTCGCGATTTCATCTTGCCGCACCACCGCGCCATTGCCTTCGGCGCGGCCGTGGCAGGTCGATCCGGCGCAGCTCGCCACACCTTCAAAGGTCGGATTGCCGAGCGCAAAGGCAGCAGGATAAAGCGCAGCGAGGCCGAGCACGGCGATGACGCGCGGGATGACAGGCCCGCTTAACGGGCCAACAATCCACCTCGCCCAAACTCCCGCCATCTCAACCCCCTAGAGATGCAAGCTCGCCAAATCAGCGCCGCTCCTGACCAAGGCTACCACCAGGCCACGCCCGGCGCTTGTAGCCTTGCGCCAGGTCAGCGCGCCATGTGGGCCGATTCCGCCTTATACCGGCCCGTCGCCCTTGTCCCAAGCCAGCGCCAAGGATGCAACCTGCAATCGCTCAAATGAAGCCTTTCAGCCCCCGCTGGCTTCAACCGAGGCTTCGAGGCTGTTGGCGAGCGTTTCCAGCTGAACCGTGCAGCCCTTGGCGATCAGCGCTTCGGCCAATGCGTCGGGAGCAACCAGATCATCGGCCAGCAGCACGAAATTGACCTGCGCGCTGGTATTGTTGTCGGGGCCGGTGACGGTGTAGGGCGCGCCTTCGACAATCGGCAGCCGCGCCGGATCGAGCGCGGCAATCATCACCGCATCGTCAAAGGTGACATCGACGGCGGCGCCGTTTTCCCGGTTGAACATCCGGTAGGTGCTGGTCCCCTCGGTGCCGGGCCGCCATAGGCGCACGGTGGCGAGATCATAGAGGCAAATCGTGCCCGAGCGGGTCACGTCGACATACCACAGGCTCGGATTGGTCACCGCATCGTCAGTATTGCCGCGCACCGCCCCGGTACGAACGCGGGTGGCAGCGCGCTTGCGGGTGAGTGACGCGAACCGATCAGCGGCAACTTGCGGCCGCTCCCCGACGCGGAAGGTGCCCGCGCCCTTGATCACGCGGGTGCCGTCACTGGTCAGCACGGTCACGATATCGCCCGCCTTGAGCGTGATCGAGGCGTTGTCATCAACCTTGGTGCCGACCGGATATTTGGTCGCCGACGGGCCGGTCGATTTGACCACCACGCCCGCCTGCGCCGCTAACGGCAAGGCCATTGCCGCGCCTGCCAACGCCAAGGCCGCTATCCGTAAGCCAATCTTATCCGAGAACATAAGTTCCTCCCTCGTCCAAAGTTGCAATGCGCCGGACAAGATTGCCCAGCGCTGAATCATCCGGGTGGCGTGCGGCGACCGTTTGCGCCAGCCGCACCGCAGCGGGCTGATCGATTGTCGCCATGGCCAGCGCCTGCACCAACACCGCCTTGTCTTCGTTTGAAAAATCAGGTGCGGGTTCGAACAGATCAACCGGCCGTGCGCGACCGCGCAGTTGCACCCGGCCCATCGGCCGCCACCATTCCAGCCCCGATTTCTCGGCAAATTCGCGGCTCGCCATCACGGCGGAATCGAGCGCCTTGTTGGCGGCTTCCAACCGCGCGGCGGTGTTCATGCTGTCGCCAAGCGCGGTGTACTGGATGCGATTGGCTCCGCCGAAATTGCCGATCACCGCCTCACCAAAGTGGAGCCCGACGCGAGTCTTGCCGATCAGCGGAAGGTTGGCATCCATCGCCGCCACCTCGCGCCGGAACGCTTCGCCTGCCTGCCACAAGGCATAGCCGGCCTTGGCCGCCCGCTCCCCATCATCCTCGCGCGAAATCGGCGCGCCCCAGAAGGCAACCACCGCATCGCCCACGAACTTGTCAATCACCCCGCCGTGATCCAGCACCACCTGGCTCAGCATGTCGAGATAGCGGTTGAGCAACTTGGCCACCATTTCAGGCGCGATCGCGTGGCTCATCTTGGTGAAGCCTTCGAGATCGCTGAACAGCACGAAAATCTCGCGCTTTTCACCGCCGAGGTTGAGCAATTCGGGCTTGTCGATGATCGCCTGGGCAATGTCGCGCGGGATATATTTGCCGAGCGCCCCGGTGGCGAAATTGCGCCGCACCGCGCCCGATGCGCGCGCTGTCGAAGTGACCGCACCGAAGACAATGATCCACCCGACCAACCCGCCGACCGCTGGCAAACCGTAGGTGTCGATATTGCTGACCTGCAACAGCACCGGCATGCCCTGAAAGAATGCGAGTTGCGCCATGCCAAACAGCGCAAGTCGCCGCGCAGGCCATTCGAGCAGCGCGGTCACCATCCCGGCAAATACCGCCAGAACCGCCATGGCCCAGATCACCCAGCTTGGGATCGGGGTGAGAACGCGGTCATCGAGCATCTGGGCGATGATTTCGGCATGGACGGAAATCCCGGCGGGCACTTCACCGTTGATCGAGGTGAAGGTCGTCTCAACCCGGTCGTAATCGACAATGTCGCCGCCGATCAGGATGTATTTCCCTGCATATTGCTCCTTGAGGAAGGGAAGGATCTCCGGGTCGGGATCGACGAAGAGGTCGATCTGGGCCGGGGGGAACAGCACTGAATCCTCGAACTTGGGCCGCCGGTAATCAATCGCACCTTCGTAACCGGCAAAGGCGGCGGCAGGCTCGCCCGCATCGGCCAGTATCACGCGCCCGAGCAGCGGCGGCAGGCCTTCGCGGATGTCAGGCCACAGGCGGGTCGCACCGAAGGTGTTGTCGAGCCGGATGCTCGCTGGCTGCGCCTTGCTGCCCTTCAGCCGCGCCATGAACGCTTCGAGGAATTGCTGCTGCTCATACTCGATATCGTCCGGGTTGGTCGCCTTGGCGGCATAGGCGACCGCGACCGGAGTTTTCATCGCGCGCAGCGTGGCGATCAGTTCCTCGTCCTCGTCCTGCGGCTGATCGAACAGGATATCGATCCCGATCGCCTTGGGCTCAAAGGCGTCGAGCGTGCGCAGGGTCTTGGCAAGCAGGCCCCGGTCGAGCGGCGAGCGTTTGCGAGCGGCGATCAGGGTCTGGTCGGTATAGACCACCAGCACGATCCGCTTGTCTTCCTCGACCAGGTCAGCGGAATAATAGGCCCTGAGGTCATAAAACGCGCGCTAGGCCTCGCTGGTGAGCGGGGTGGGCTCGGAACCGTCAGGCAGAACCCAGCTATAGCGCGCGATGAACAGCGCCAAACACATCAGCATCACGGTCAAGCCCAGCTGAGCGGTGCCCGCCTCGCGCACATTGCGCCAGCCGCGCGCCAGCCAGCCGATGCGCATGGTCGTGCGGGTGGCATTGTCGGTCATTGTAATAGCAGCACCTCAGCGCGCCAGCCGCGCTGCGCCGTCACCCACCACGGCAAAGGCAGACCAGTAAAACGGGTGCGAGGTTTGCGCATCGTCCATCAGCGCCCGTTGCGATTGCTGGAGCGCGCCAGCCGTCGCCTGCCCGTCCGCTGCGAACAACCCGCCGATCAGCCGACCCGTGGCATCGAAATCATCCGGCACCGGCC
>JAKFWB010000480.1 GCA_021732945.1 Porphyrobacter sp. | reverse complement strand
ACGATTACGACAGCGAAATCAGCGACTTACTTGGAGAATGTGGGTTCAGATGCAGGTCGCTTCGGTCCTGCTTATCGCAGCCGTTGTTGAAAGCGGCAGCCTAAGCTTGGCCGATAAGCCTCCCGAAGGATTGTTTATCAGTACAGCATCTCCGCCATGCGCACGGGCGATGGATCGGGCGATCGTCAGCCCGAGCCCGACACCGCCGGTTTCCTTGCTGCGTGATGTCTCAAGACGGACGAACGGGTCGAAAATCGTCTCAAGGCTCTCTTTCGGAATTCCCGGGCCGTCGTCCGAAACCGCAAGCTCCGCATAGCCATCGATGCTGCGGATTTCGACGCGGACCGTTGTGGCGTACTTGAGAGCATTGCCGATGAGATTGCTGGCAGCGCGCTTCAGCGCCAGATGCTGTCCCATCACGGTGACGTTGTCAGCGCCATGGTAGGAGACCTTCCGACCTGCATCGGTGGCATCGTCGACGATCGTTTCCGCGATCGATGCCAGATTGACCAACCGTTTGGTTTCGGTGCTTTCTCCAAATTTCAGGAACTCAAGCGTCGACTCGATCATTTCCTCCATTTCGGCGAGGTCCGATCCGATGAGATCACGCATTACGGCGTCGTCGAGCATTTCGGAGCGCAAACGCACCCTTGTGATCGGCGTGCGCAAATCATGTGATACTGCCGCCAGCGCCTGTGTGCGCTCGGCAACGAGCCGTTGAATGCGCTGACGCATCGTGTTGAAGGCGCGGGCCGCGCGCCTGACTTCCAGCGGGCCTGTTTCATCTAGCAGTTCCGGCTTGGTGTCGAGGCTGAAGCGCTCAGCCGCCGTCGCCAGTTCGCGCAACGGCCTTGTGACCCATGCCAGCAGAAGCGCCGCGATCACGATGATGACAATTACGACGCAAAGCGCCAGCGCCAGAAGCTTCGGGTCCAGCGGATGTACGGTGCCGAGCCTCGGCGTGGAGAAATTGACCCAGCTCTGGTCGTCAAGACGTACCGAGATGAGAAGCATGTGACGATACGCTTCGGCCTCGCCAGACGCGATTGCGCCATCATCGGCGAATCCGATACGGAACGCTTCCGCTGCGAGATCAGGAACAAGCTCTTTCAGACGATCGGCGGTCGCTTTGGCTCGTTCGGTGAGGGGAGCGTTGCCGATCACCAAGCTGATCTGGCTCCAGTGAACCTCCAGGCTACTGCTGGAAAGAGCATGAGCAGCTTTGTCGCGATCAGCAGGATTGGGAATATTGGAGATAGCGCGCTTGATTGAGACCAGCCGCTCGGCGAGTGCCCGGTCCCGGGCGCTATCTGCAATTGCTGTGGCCCCTGTCTGATAAGCCCAGTACCCTGCCAGGTGGACAGCAAAGAGCGCGGCCACAAGTATAGCGACGGCCCGGGTTACGACAGTATCGGGCACTAGATATTTGAGTTTCGTTGTCAACATCAGTCCGTATCCGACTTGCTGCTGGCTCCATTCGTGATTTTGGGCGTAAACATGTAACCCGCGCCACGGATGGTCTTGATAAGGCGGTTATCTTCTTCGCCGTCCGAGAGTTTCCTCCGAAGTCGGCTGACCTGAACGTCGATGGTGCGGTCGAAGGGGTCAGATGCGCGAGTCTTGGCGAATTCCATCAGCATTTCGCGCGAAAGCACGCGGTTGGCATGCTCTATGAAGGCCACCAGCATGTCGAACTCACCTGTCGAAAGATCCACAAGCACAGCTTGAGGTGAACTGAGTTCGCGACGCCGCAGATCAAGCGACCATCCGTCAAACGAGACAACATCGGAGCCGGTCGGCTCTGAACTGGCTGACCTACCGCGCATGCGGCGCAGGACGGCGCGGACCCTTGCCAGCAATTCGCGCGAGCTGAAGGGTTTCGTGACGTAATCATCTGCGCCGACCTCAAGGCCAGCAATGCGGTCACCCTCGTCGCCGCGCGCCGTCAGCATGATGATCGGCACCTGTGTGCTCACCCGAGCTTCTCGGCATAGATCGAGTCCGCTTTTGCCTGGCAGCATGACATCCAGAATAACGAGATCGACCGGCGAACGCGCCATCATTTCCTGCATAACACGGCCGTCAGGCGCGCTCGATACGCGATAGCCGTGACGCTGCAGGAAGCGCGACACCAGGAGCCGTATTTGCGGATCGTCATCGACAACGAGGATGTGTCCATGATCAACCGGGGTCGCTGTAGCGGTACTATTTGTCATTGCTTCGGAAGTTCCTAATTTTACTACCTTCAATTGACACCCTAGCAGGCTGTTGAAAAACCCATCGCCATGGCGCGGTGGTCGTGATTCATTGGCGCATCGAAGCGGGAGTGGCGGCGATGCGCGGGGTGGACGAACGGTCGGGGTCGCTGTTCAGCTACGTTGATCTTGAAGCACGTGTTCGGCGCGATCATCCGCTGCGGACGATCCGGGCTCTGGTGAACGAGGCGCTTGGCGCGCTGGCCGGGGACTTCGCGGCGCTCTACTCGGGGTTTGGCCGTCCGTCGATCGCGCCGGAGAAGCTGTTGCGGGCGATGCTCCTGCAAGCCTTCTACTCGATCCGCTCGGAGCGGCAGCTGATGGAGCGGCTGGAGTTCGACCTCCTGTTCCGGTGGTTCGTCGGCATCGGTGTGGACGATGCGGCCTGGGACCACTCCACCTTCTCCAAGAACCGGGATCGGCTACTGGAAGGCGACATTGCGGCGAAGCTGCTTGCTGCGGTTCTGTCGCAGCCCCGGGTGAAGCGGCTGCTGTCGTCGGACCACTTCTCGGTCGATGGCACGCTGATCGAGGCCTGGGCGAGCATGAAGAGCTTCAGGCCGAAGCAGGCCTCGGGCAACCCGTCAGGCGGCAGCCCGTCAGGCGGCGGCGGGCGCAACGCGGAGGCCGACTTCCGTGACGAGAAGCGCTCGAACGCGACCCATGCCTCCAAAACGGACCCCGAGGCGAAGCTCTACCGTAAGGGCCGAGGCAAAGAGGCGAAGCTTTGCTTCATGGGTCACGGCCTCATGGAGAACCGCAATGGCCTGCTGGTCGATGCCTGCCTGACGGAGGCCGATGGCCATGCCGAGCGGATCGCGGCGCTGCACATGATCGAGCCGCGCGCCGACCGGCCGCGCCCGATCACGCTGGGGGCGGACAAGGCTTACGACACGGCCGACTTCGTCAACGAGCTGCGCTCGATGCGGGTGACGCCACATGTGGCGCAGAACGACGCCGGGCGCTCCTCCGCCATCGACGGCCGCACCACGCGGCATGCGGGCTACGACGTCTCCCAGCGCATCCGCAAGCGGATCGAGGAGGCCTTCGGCTGGATGAAGACCGTCGGTGGACAGGCCAAGACGAAGTTCCGCGGCGTGGAGCGCGCCGGCTTCGCCTTCACCTTCGCGGCGGCCGCCTACAACCTCGTGCGAATGCCGAAGCTTCTGGAGGCGCCGACATGAGCGGGCGCGAGCATCACCCGCTCGTCGGACGCTGGCGCATCATCAAAGCCGACCTGTGGGATCGCGAACACCTCGACCTGTGCGGTCAGGCGATGATCACGATCACGGCGAAAGGCTACGGAAACATCGCCTTCGGAGCCCTCGAGGCCAGCCTCGACATCGCCTACAGCCACGACGACATCGCCTTCACCTGGACAGGCTGCGAGGAGGGAGACCAGGTCGAAGGCGAAGGTGACGCTGAAATCCAGAAGGACGGAGCCCTCATCGTCAACTTCGCCTACCGCAACGGCGACGAGGCTATCCTCGTCGCCAAACGCGACACTTCTTCAACAGCCTGCTAG
>JAKFWB010000498.1 GCA_021732945.1 Porphyrobacter sp. | reverse complement strand
ATTATCCGCAGTATGCCATCCAGCTCATCGATTTTTCGCAGTTGCTTGCGGCACCAGAGCACGAAGACGAGAGTCCTCTGTCCGCTACCGATGAATCGCGCATCGATAGCGCATGGATCATGCACAAGGCGGCTGCTCCAGGCCAATCCGCCAGCGAAGACCCGTTGGCCCGCCTCACTGGAGACATCGGCAAGGACCTCGCTCGCAAACTCGGCGTGCCGAGGCAGGTCATCACGTGCCTGCGAGAGCACCGAGTCCTGGCATCGAGCCTTCCCGATTCGATCCTAGGGAACCTCTCGGACGCTCTCGATTTGCCCCCAGCTCATGTTATCGCAGCCATGCGCCAGCCGCCAATGCCTATGACAACTGGCAGAAGCTACAAGTCGGGCGGCCCGCCCGGCTCCGCGGAGCAAGTGACCTTTGAGCAAATTCTGATAGATGTTGGGGTTTCCGAGGCTGAGCGGTCGAAGCTTTTGGCAGGTAGCGGCGAATAGATGGATGCGATCGAGCTTGGACGCCGCAGGGCGGCGGAGATGCATGCCGATGCCGTCATGCACGGACTGGATCCGACCGATCCTTACGCATTTGTTGTCAGCATCGCGAATACACGCGGCCTCGACGTCGAGGCAACAAACCCGGGCGCTGCCAGCTTGGACAACGGCCGCGCGACGCTGGTTCCAACCGATGATCTCATCATCCACGAAAACGTGGGCTCCAAATTCGAACAAGCTTTCCTCGTTGCGCATGAAATCGGCCACCATGTGTTAGGCGACGCGACCGCGTCACCTACGGTGCTACACGCAGACATGGCGCGTCCGTCCGAGCCATCACCTACCGGGATCGATCGGGTCGTCGACTATGGCCGAAGACAGCGGCGCGAGGTTCAAATGGACTTGTTCGCCCGTGAACTCCTCCTGCCGCGCGAGGTCCTGTGCCGTCTTCATCTGGGTGACAGTTTGACCGCGCACGAGATTGCGGGACGCATGAATGCTTCGATGGATGCTGTCGCGCAGCAGTTACTCGACGGTCTGCTGCTCCCTGTCATCGAACCCGACGACAGCGTTCGCAACGAGCATCCATTTAACGCCGCCCAAGCAGAAGCTGCCGGACACCGCGGGCGCGCATATCTCCTCGAAGCAGGCCCCGGGACTGGCAAGACCCAGACACTGACCGCTCGGGTAGTCCAACTACTCGACGAAGGTGTCGATCCGAGGCGTTTGCTCGTCCTAACCTATTCCAACAAAGCCGCCCGCGAGATGGCCGAGCGGATCGCGGCAAAGCGGCCAGAGCAGGCTGCAGCGATGTGGATCGGTACCTTCCACGCCTTCGGACTCGATCTTATTCGGCGCTTTCATGCCGACTTCGGCCTCCCCGACGATCCGCGCCTAATGGACCGTGTAGAAGCCGTCGAGCTCCTGGAGGCCGAGTTTCCAAAGCTCGCGCTCGATCACTACCAGGATCTATACAATCCGACCCGCTTGATCGGCGACATTCTAGCGGCCATCTCGCGAGCGAAGGACGAGGTCGTTGGCTCCGATGAATATGCCCGGCTCGCCGAGGACATGCGCATCGGCGCCAAAGGCACGGAACCGCGCCACACTGAAGCCCTGAAAGCGGCAGAGGTCGCGCGCGTTTACGCATTGTACGAAACTATCAAACGCCAGCGGCAAACCGTCGATTTCGGAGACCTCGTTTCACTCCCCGTCGAACTTCTCGAGACGCGCCCCGAGATTGCCGCCCAGCTTGGCCAGACCTACGATCAGGTGCTCGTCGACGAATACCAAGACGTCAACCGAGCCAGTGTGCGCTTGTTGAAGGCGCTGCGCCCCACCGGCGAGAACCTCTGGGTGGTGGGCGACGCACGGCAGTCGATCTACCGCTTTCGGGGCGCCTCCCCGATCAGCACCTCTAAGTTCGCGTGCGAGGATTTTCCCGGCGCGGCATCAGGCCGGTTGGAGATCAATTACCGGTCAAGCGAAGAAATCGTGACCGCCTTTTCGACGTTCGCCGCCAAGATGGCAGCGAGTACGACGAGCGCGGAGCTGAATGCGCACCCGGGCGCCAGCGGCCACCCCATCGAACTCAGGCTCCGCCCGGCCAAGGAGGAGCAGTCGGTGGCGATCGCCGACTGCATCGAAGAGCTTCTAACAGCCGGCATCGCCTATCGAGACCAGGCCGTGCTGTGTACCGGGAACGAGCGCCTTGGCGAAATCGCCCGCGATCTCGAACGGATGGACGTGCCCGTTCTCTTCCTAGGCAGCCTGTTCGAGCGAAGTGAGGTCAAGGACCTCTTGTCGCTGTTGACGTTGCTGGTCGATGGTCGCGCGATGGGGCTCGTCCGAACGGGCTGCATGCCCGATTTTGCCATGCCGCTCGGCGATGTCGCCAGGATCATCGAGATATTGCGGTCGGATGATGGCAAACCCCTAGAATGGCTGACCGAGCGCCGCCGCCTAGCGGTGTCGGCGGAAGCGATGACCGCGCTCGATAGGCTCGCAGCAGCTCTCGATGGATTAGACGCCGACACTCCGCCGTGGCGAACTCTCGCGACTATCCTGCTCGACCGCACCCGCATCGCCGCCCGAATAGCAAAGGCCGATTCAATCGCTGAACGTAGCCGAGGTATCGCGATCTGGCAGCTAATGAACTTCCTTCGCACGCAGCCACACACAGCGGGTCGCGCTGTGCCGCGCCTCCTGGAACGTATCAGGCGGCTGGTCGCCATCGGCGACGATCGCGACCTTCGTCAGCTACCCGCAGCGGCGCAGGGACTAGACGCCGTTCGCCTTATGACGATCCACGGCGCAAAGGGCCTAGAATTTCGGGGCGTGCATCTACCGGGCCTCAACCAAGACACACTCCCGAGTTATCCGAAGGCGCCTGCCTGCCTGCCCCCCGAAGGCGTAATCGCCAGCATAACCGGCGACGTCAAAGCCGCGCTTTGCGCCGGCGACGCAGAAGAACGCGAATGCTTGTTTTACGTTGCCACGTCGCGCGCGCGCGATCGTCTCATCCTTTATTCGGCGACCGAGAAGGCGGATGGCAAGCGGCGCCCGCTCTCCAATTTCCTGACGCGGCTTGGTCCGGCCGTCACCGAAAGGGTGCCCGCTCTTGTCCAAACGCTTCCACCTGCTCTCGAAGCCGAGCCGATCGAACTATCGATCGACGGCCCCATTCGCTTACGAGATTCCCAGGTCGCAATGCTGGACAAGGAAAAGTGCAAGCGGCGCTTCTTCTACACTCATGTGCTCGGCATCGGCGGCCGCCGTACCGAAAGCGATTACATGCGCATGCATGAAGCAGCCCGGACTGTCGTGCGCGCAGCCGTGCGCAGTGGTCTAGACATCTCCGACGACGCGCTTCTTCGGGCTGCAGTCGAGCAAGCCTGCGACGATCACGCTCTCGACACACTGGGAAGCTTCGTCGAACTGCGGGCTACGGCGGTCAAGCTTGTGATGCGGTTCCGGCGATCGCGCGATGCCCACCAAGTCCAGCTGCCGGCTGAATTGCCGCTCGTTATAGGAAGCGACCAAATTATCGTCATCGCCGACGATGTCCTCGTCGATGCGCGAGGTAATCGTATCCACCGGCGTATCCGCACCGGCGTGTTTCGCAAGGCAGACGCCGAAGATCTCAGCGTGGCGGCTGCGCTACTTGCAATCGCGGAGAATGCGCCAGGGACGAGCGCCGAAGTTGTTCATTTGACCAGTGATACCGTGACTCCGCTTGAGCTATCGCAGCTCGTTCTCGGTCGGCGCCGCGAACTCCTCGCTACCGTCCTC
>JAKFWB010000260.1 GCA_021732945.1 Porphyrobacter sp. | reverse complement strand
AAGTGTCGAGGTCTCCTCGCCGAATTGCACCGTGAACTCGTAAATCTTGCTCGCATCCAGCATTCGACCGGCAAGCTTCGTCGCCTCGCCCAGCGCGATCGGCAGCACGCCTTCGGCCAGCTGGTCAAGCGTTCCGCCGTGGCCGACCTTGGTTTTGGCATAGCCGTTCTGACGCAGCACCCGCTTGACCGCACCCACACCTTGGGTCGAGCCCATCCCGCGCGGCTTGTCGAGGATCAGCCAGCCGGATAGCGGCGCATTGACTGGCACGCTCATCCGCTAAGGGCCTCGGAGAAATGCTTGCGGCACAGCGCGACATAAAGGTCGTTGCCGCCGATCTCGGTCTGCTGGCCATGCTTGATCGCCGCGCCGGTTTCGTCGACGCGCAGGTTCATCGTTGCCTTGCGCCCGCAATGGCAGACGGCCTTCAGCTCAACGAGTGCATCGGCAATCCCCAGCAACACCGCCGATCCGGGGAACAACTCACCCTGAAAATCGGTCCTGAGGCCATAGCACAGCACCGGGATGCCCGCCTGATCTGCCAGCCGCGCGAGCTGCCAGACTTGCGGTGCGGTGAGAAACTGCGCCTCGTCCACCAGCACACAATCGAGCGGCGTTTCGGCGTGCGCGGCGCTGACTTCGGCCCACAGATCAGTGTCGGGATGGAAACGATGCGCTTCGCTTTCCAGCCCGATGCGGCTGCGCACCATGCCGGCCGAGCGGCTATCGAGCGCAGCGGTCCACAGCACCGTCGCCATCCCGCGCTCGCGATAGTTGAAATCGGCCTGCAACAGGTGCGCGCTTTTGCCTGCGTTCATGCTGGCGTAGTAGAAGTAGAGTTTGGCCATCGCGTCAGACTACCCATTCGCCGCAAGCTGGGCGAGGTAGGGTTGAACCTTTTGCCCCGTTGAAGCGTATTGAAAGTGCGATGATGAACCGCAACACCCTTTTGCGCTGGCTGATGCTGCCGCTGCTGGCAGTCTTAGCGCTCGCCAACACGGCCAGCGTGCCGCAGGGCTATACGCTCGACGCTACGGCCAGCAATGTCTCGGCCAAGGTGCCCTTTTTCGGCCTCTCCAGCAAAACCGCGCGCTTCCCGCGGATGCAGGGCGCAGTGACGATTGTGCCTGGCGCGCCCGAACGCGCGGTGATCGATGTGACGTTCGATGCGACAGCGATCGAAGCGCCCGACGAGGTGACACTGGCACGGCTGCGCGGCGAGAAATTCTTTTGGGTCGAGAAGTACCCCAGCGTGCGCTTCATCGGCCGCTCGCTCAAAATGGCGAGCGCCACGCGCGGCACGGTGGCTGGCGAGCTGACCGCGCGCGGGGTGACCAAGCCGCAAACGCTGGTGGTGACCTTTGATGCCGATCCGCTGGCGCAGGCGGGCAAGCCGGTCAGCTTCACCGGCACGACCACGATTGACCGGCGGCACTATGGGATGAAGAGCTACCAGCTGATTGTCGGCAACAAGGTCGATATCACGCTGAAAGCGCGGATGGTGCCGCGTTGATGCAACCGTGAGCCCCCGCGCAGGCGGGGGCCTCAGGCGGTTTGGCGCTTTACAGCACGAGGTCCCCGCCTGCGCGGGGACTCACCCATCGTCTTCAAGATCGTCATCCAGATCGTCTTCCAAGTCCCGCGCCACCTTGGGATCGCGTAGCAACGCTTCGATCCGGTCGGCCTCGGCAAAGCTTTCATCCTTGCGGAAGCGCAGCTTGGGCGCGAATTTAAGGCCGAGGCGCTGCGCGACCTCGCGCTGAAGGAAAGCGGTATTCTGCCGCAGCGCGTGCACCACATCGTCATCCCCTGCGCCAAGCAGCGGCTTGATATAGGCGGTCGCATTGCGCAGGTCAGGGGTCATGCGCACTTCGGTGACCGAGATATGGCTCGCGCTCACCACATCATCATGCACCTCGCCGCGCGCCAGCAGTTCGGACAGGATATGCCGCACCCGCTCGCCCACCTTGAGGACGCGCACCGATTGCTGTTCGGGGGTGTGGGGGGTCTTGCCCATCAATCGAGCGGGAGAATGTCGACGAGTTCGACATTGAGCGCTACGGCAAGCTTGCGCCAGATCTGGACATCACCCTTGAGTTTACCTCTTTCGATTTTGGCCAGCCAGGATCCCTGCTTGCCCACTTTGGCAGCCAGTTCCTCCTGTGTCAGACCACGGTACTCCCGCCAAACCTTGAGCGCCGGCTCGCCATCAATGATCCGGTCAACCAGCGCACCAGGAACATACTCCTCACCAGCATCGGCTCGCTCACGCGCTGCAACCGCAGCACATATATCGGCATAGCTTTCCGCAGCGTCCGCCATCCGTTCATATTCGGCTTTGGTCAGAAGAACCATATGCTGCCCTGCAATTTCAATTTCCTGTACTGTCATGGCATCAACCTTCGTAAACTGAACCGCGGGGGCCAATATCGCGGATGATTAGCAAGTCACCTTCAATCGCAAAAATCACGCGCCAATCCTGAACTCTGAGTCGATATTCCGGTTGCCCCTTGAGGCGGGTAACGTTTGGATGAAGCAAATCCGGCTCAGCCGCGAACGCCGCAATCTTTTCGCGAATCAGCCTTGATTTGTTGGAACGCAACAACGCCGCGCTAGCTGATTTGGAATATCGAATTTCCACACGAAGTGTCTATAATGGACGGCTGGACCCGTCAAGCGAAGACACTACTTCAGCCCCGTGCTGGTCGGCGTAGGGCGCGGGGTTGGCAGCGCGGTCGAGGTCGAGCGGGCGTAGAGCGTGCCGTCCTCGGCCAGCAATTCGCCTTCGAGGAAGATCACCCGGCGACCGCCCTTCACCACCCGGCCCTTGCCGATGATCGTCGCGCCCTCGGGGATCAGGCGGATGAGGCTCATCGCGATGTCGAGGTTGAGCGGGGCCATCTCGCCCCCCGTGGCCGCGACATAGGCATAGCCCATCACGTCATCGAGGTAGCCCGCAACCAAGCCCCCCTGCACCCCGCCGCGCCAGGTCGTCATTTCGCGCTTCACGGTGAACCGTAAGGTGACGGTCTGAGCGGCTTCGTCCCAGCCGACGAATTCCGAGCCGAGCAGCGCCGTATGCGGCGACTGCCCGGCATCGTCGGGGTAGAAATCCGCCTCGCTCACAGCGTCCGCTCACGCTCCTCGACCGAGAAGACTTCAAGCTGGTCGCCCGGTTTGATGTCGTTGGTGTCTTCCAGCACCACACCGCATTCGAGCCCGGTGCGGACCTCGTCGACATCGTCCTTGAAGCGCCGCAGCGACGCGATCTTGGTGGCAGACACGATGACATCGGCGCGGGTCAGACGGGCGAACAGTCCCTTGCGGATGACCCCTTCTTCGACCAGCAGACCGGCGGCCTTGTCGCGCTTGCCCGACTTGAACACCTCTTTGACCAGCGCCCGGCCGACCACGTGTTCGATCCGTTCCGGGCCAAGCTCACCGATCATCTCCTTGGCGATGGCATCGGTCAGGTGATAGATGACATCGTAATACATCATCCGCACATTATCGCGCTTCAGCAACTCGCGGGCCTTGGCGTTCGGACGCACGTTGAAGCCGATGATCGGCGCTTTCGATCCGCCTGCCAGCACCACGTCGCTTTCCGTGATCGCACCAACCCCGCCGTTGAGCACACGCACCTTGATGTCGTCATTCGACAGGTTGTGGAGCGCGTTGACGATCGCTTCGACGCTGCCTTGCACATCGGCCTTCACCACCACCGGGAATTCGATGACGTTGGAGGACAAGCTGCTGAACATCGTGTCGAAATTGGTCGGGGCC
>JAKFWB010000418.1 GCA_021732945.1 Porphyrobacter sp. | reverse complement strand
GCCGGAAACCCCAACATATTTGGCGGAGACGTCACATGAACACTGCACAGAACGCGATCATCGCTTTCCGGCTGCTCGGTCGGTGGCACCCGGCAGGAAATGCCAAACCACATCATGACTCCCCACAATTAGACCGTCAATCACGAAGCAGCGCATATAGAAGTGCACACTCCACGCTGAATTCGAGCGGTGGCAAGGGGTGCCCAAACCCGCAGAAATCAGCCATTCTAGGCCCTAGGCGCGGTTCTAGGGGCGACCAAAAAGCACTCCAAAGCTGTCGCGCACAGCAGCGTGGCCTTCTAGAACGGTCCTATATCAGTCACTTAGCTTCTAGGCCCATCGATCTCCTTGCTATCCGGGGAAGGGTCTGATGGCACAAGTCAATGTTGCCGTAGAGGACCGCGTCCTTGCCGATCTCGATAGGGTGGCGCAGGCAAAATCGCTGAGCCGGCCCGAGCTTTTGCGCAAAGCAATCCAAGAGCTGATCGAGGCGCACGACGCGGGGCGGCCGACCTTCCAGAGCGAAGCAGCGCCCAGGCTCGATGCGACCGTTAGCGGGCTGGTGCACCAGCTGCGGGAACTGGTGATGGAGCTGGACCGGGCGCAGGCGGATAATGCGCGGATGCTCGGCAAGCTGACCGAGAAGTGGAACGGCGGCGAGGAGGCCAACCGACTTGCCCTGCAGAAGCTGATTGTTGAGCTTCGCGAGCTGGATGAGGCCGGCCTCTCGCCGTTCATGACGCAGACTGGTGAGCTGCTGTCTGCCTTCGAGGCGTTGGAGCCCAAGCTGCTAGGACAGCTCGGGCCGCACCTGGCGAAAATCTCCGCGCAGTTGGATCGATCGATAAAACTGGCCAGCGAACCGCGGCAGATGAGATCCATCTACCTCGGCGACAACCGTTTTCTGTCGCTCAAATTTCTGTCATCATGCGGAGGTTTGGCGCTCTTTATCGGTGCGCTCATTGCAACAATCCTGCCTACCCAGTTCGATGGCTGGTCGGTCTGGCAGTCAGGCAAGCTGATCGACCACCCTTCGAAAATGTGTCGGCTCATCGCACGCAAGTACGGTGTCACCGATTGCAGGGTTCCAGAGCAGGAGCGCGATCTCGGCCTGCGCGTCATTGCCCATGAGGACCGGCGATGATTACGCTCGGCAGCGTCGGTTCCGCCTCGTCGGCGGCCGAGTATTACTCGGCAGACAACTACTACACCGCCGACCAGACGCAGGACGCGAGCGCGTGGCTCGGAAAGGGCGCGGACGCGCTTGGGCTGACAGGCAAGGTCGAGGAAGCGGCCTTCGCCGCCGTGCTGGAAGGCAAGTTGCCGGACGGATCGGTGATTGCTGGGAAGGACGGCGTGCATCGCCCGGGTGTGGACCTTACCTTCTCGGCGTCCAAGTCGGTATCGCTGGTGGCGATGCTGGGCGGCGACAAGCGTCTGGTCGAGGCGTTGAAGGATTCCGTGACCGCAACACTGCGATGGGCGGAAAAGAACGTTATCGAAGCGCGGGTCTGGGATGCGGCGCTCGGACGGCAGGTGCCCGAACGCACTGGCAATCTCGTCGCCGCGACCTTCCTGCACGACGTGAATCGGAATGGCGAACCGCAGCTTCACATCCACGCCGTCATCGCTAACGCGACCAAAGCCTCGGATGGCAAATGGCACGCGGTGCGCAATGATGAACTCTACCGCGCCCAGCACGTCCTGTCGGCGGTCCACAACGCCGAGCTGCGCAGCCGCGTCGAAGCCTTGGGCTATGAGACCGTGCCTGCCCGCAATGCCATCGACGGCGCATTCGAGATCAAGGGAGTGACGCGGGAGGCGGTTGAAGCGTTCTCAACCCGCCGCGCCGAAATCCTCGCCGAGCTGGCCAAGGAAGATCGGGGCAGTGCACGCGAGCGTGAGCTTGCGGCCCTGTCGACACGGCGCGGGAAAGAACTGGAGCCGGATGCGGCGCGACAGGTCGCTGCGTGGAAGGAGACCGCCCGCGCCATCGGCTTCGATCCCGCGCGCCTCATCGAACATGCCGTGGCCCGCGCGGCGGGTGAGCAGACGGTCTGGTCGCGGGTCGTCGACGGCATTCGCGGCATCGGCGAGCGCGGCATGGCAATCGCCGGTGCCATGGGGCTGACCCCGCGCGATCATGATCCGCTAGTTCCGGAACGGCTCGGGCGGCTCGACCCGAGGGCCTTCGCCGCAGCACAGGCGGTTGCCTCTGCCGCGCGGGAACTTGGCGAACGCGAAGCTGCCTTCTCCCGCAGCGATCTGATCCGCACCGCGCTCGAACGACGGGGCCCGATCACCATCGACATGATCGAAGCACGGATCGATCTGTTGCAGGAGCGGGGGTTGCTGGTCGGCAGCGGCCCGGCGGATCGCGACCGGATGCTGACCACCGAGCAGGCGCTGGCCATGGAGACCAAGGTCATTGCCTTGGCACAGGCGGGCAAAGATAGCGTTCCGCCCATTGCGGACAAGGACGGCATCGTCGCGCGGCTGCAGGAACAGGCGCGGGCGATTGGCCTACGTCGCCTCAATGCCGGGCAGGAGCAGGCTGGCGTCGCGATCCTCACCTCCAAAGACCGCGTGCATCTGGTTCAGGGCGGCGCGGGTGTGGGGAAGTCGGCGGCGCTGGCTCCGGTCGCAGCGATTGCGCGTGAGGAGGGGCGGCAAGTAGTGGCGCTGTCCCATGTCGGGCGCATCGCCCGAGAGTTTGGGGAGAAGACGGCCAGTCCAGCGTTGACCGTGGATGCGTTTCTGGCCCGGTATGCGCGGGTGCTGGACGGCAGTGCCAGCGCGGAAAAGGTGGCAGCGGCGCGGGCAGAGTTGTCCGGTGCGCTGGTGATGGTGGATGAGGCGAGTCAGATCGGCACGGACCGGCTCGCGCGGCTGATCGCCCTCGCCAACCGGATGGACGTGGGCAAGCTGGTGCTCACCGGTGACATCAAGCAGCTGCCGGCCATCGAAGCCGGAAAGCCCTTTGCGCAATTGCAGCAGCAGGATCTCGGGCAAAGCCAGATCACGGTGAACCTGCGCGCGCGCAGACCCCGCAGATGCATGCCATCAACCGTGCGCTCGAACAGGGCGATGTCGCCCAGGCCTTTGCCGTGCTGAAGCCTGCCACCATCGAAGTTGCGCCGGGCAAGATCGCAGGCATCGCCGCCGATATGTGGGCCGACCTGCCCAAGGACGAGCGCGACAACACGATCCTCCTCGCCGCCGGGCGTGCGATGCGCAGCGCAGGAAATGCCGCCGCACAGGCCTCGCTAATTGATCGCGGCCAGATCAGCGCGCAGGGGATCAGGCTTGAGGTGCTCGACCGGGTCACCATCACCCGCGAGGGCGCGCGACAGTTGAAGGGCTATCAGGAGGGGCGCGTTGTCGCCTTCGAGACCAACCTGACCAGAAAGGGCTTGGCCCGCGGTGAGCGGGGAACGGTCATTGGCGTTAGGGACGGCAAGGTTGAGTTGACCATGACTAACGGCGAAGTGCGGCGCTTCGATCCCGACCGCCTGCCCCGCAACCTCAAGCACGACGCGGTCACCATCTTCGAGCGCAAGGAAATTGCCCTCCACCAAGGCGACCGCATCCGCTGGACCGCCAAGGATGGCACGCGGGGGCTGCTCAATGGCGACATTGCCCATGTCTCGCGGATCGACGGTAATACCATCACCGTGACGGCGGGCGACGGCAAGCTCCACGATCTTCCGCGCGGTGATCCGATGCTCGAGCGGCTCGATCTTGCCTACGCCATCAATGTCCATGTGGCGCAGGGCATGACCGCCAAGAAC
>JAKFWB010000421.1 GCA_021732945.1 Porphyrobacter sp. | reverse complement strand
AGATCAGGATAAAGTCGATGCCCGAGGTCGCCGCCCGTCCGACCGCGCCGTAGAAGGTCCACGAGGTGCAGTAGATGGCCAGCGACAGGCCGTAGACGACCGGCGCCACCGAGTTCCGGGACCAGTCACGCGCATAGCGGTCGCCGAAATACGCCACGGCGAACAGCAGCCCCAGATAGGCCAGCGACAGAGCCAGGACAGCCGGTTCCACCAGCATGAATGTGCGTTTCTCCCCGCCGTCATTGAACCCGTTCGGCGAGGTGGCTACAAGGTCGCTTTGAGAGCAGGCGCCAACTACTCTTGGATTTCAATCCAGATCACAAAAGCCGTGCTTGGGGCCTTGTGACGTTTTCAGACAAGGAAGCCGGACATTGATCAAAGAGCCATAATGGGCATTGGAACCATCGCTCAGACTTTGGCAGCTCATGCCGAAGCGTAGCGGTCACCGTTTGGGGCTTACGAACGTAGCGTAGCGCGCTGCTTCTTGTCCCGCGTTTCATCGGGATCTTCGATCGCTTCAACCGACTCAATGCATTCAGCAACATACTTCGATGGCAGACCGTGTTCCTTGCCACCAGCAAGGACAATATCCTTGTACCAGCTGTAGGGTTTTAGGCTGTCGTCAATGTAGCCGGCGGTCGCGAGGTAGGTGAGCGCTTTCCGCCTGCAACCATTTGCGTCGATAACTGTAACTATCGCGTGCGCGTATCCCCTGCCAACGCCTTCAGCCCTATCGAGCTTGGCGCGCTCGGCAGGATCGAATTTGAACAGGACTCCGAACACGCTACTATGACCACCGCTGGCAAATGCGTTACACTTTGCGGAGTTGTCCACACTGCGTTTATGGAAGCGCAGCGAATAACCAGGCAAGGTAGCCATTCCGAGTGGTGTGCAGCTCGGCGTGCGCTCACGCAGCCGGCCAGTCGACATGTTGGACCCATATGCGAAGTAGAGGACGGGTTTTGGTGGCTCCACCTCTACTTTCTTCAGCGGTTCAATCGGCATATCTCCAGGTTTGACAATTGTTCGCAGCGGAACTGTCATGATGCTGTGCTCGTCTGATTCTTTTCCGTCACGAGTAATAATAGATTGACCATCCTTGAGAGTTAAAAGCGGGACAGGCCTCCCTGTCCATCCGCAATTAGCGCAGCACGGTCGCTCCCAAAGTACGCCCGGTGCGGCGGTACTTTCGCCTTGTTCAGGATGAAGATTTGGCAAGCCGCATTTTGGACATTCCACTGGTACACCGCGCAACCCGCGAAGGATCAGCGAGGCTGTCATCTCACTGGCATGCTGGATCAATGAGTGCGCCATATCTGCATCAATCCAATTGGCCGACTTTGAGTGCGTAAGCCAATTTGAAAATGTCCATGCAGAATCAAGCGCAGCCTTAAAGGCCCCTCGACGCTCTTTATTAGAGTCGCCTGGCAGAAGGTCGTTGCAGATGATTTCTATCCACGCACGGAAGTTTGCACGCTGCGGCGGTGTGTCAGTCCACTTCGCGGCATCTTGCGCGACGCCGACCAATTCAAGGAGCACCTCGCGACAACGGACGCCGACGGTCTGGTAGTCAGCAAGACTCTGTGCCTGCGTCACTGCGGTGCCGGCTTCTTCCATCTTCTGAAAGACGGGGCCGAAGGGGAGAACGCGGAGATCGTCTAGTTGCTGTTCTTCTGTCCGCGGAATGCGGAGAATCAGACCAATATGGAAGGTCAGAGCAAGATCCATATTGGGGAACTGTTCTTGAGAATATAGGTTTGTACCACCCGTTATGACCCACCATCGATCCTTATTTGTGTGGATGTCCCATACGTCGTGACGCGTGTTCACTACAGCCTCAGAATAGACTTTCTGCATGAACGTCACCTCACGATCGAGCGCCTGCCACTCAAAGTACTCTCGGACTTCTTTTGTCTCTTCTTCGGTAGCTTTCAGCATGATTGCTCTCGTGATGAGGTAGTCGTTCCAGCGAGGATTTGAAAATCCTCACCGAGGATGTGCTCTTAGACCTGCAAATATTCCACGTCGTGTCCGAGGTTACGCAGATCTCTGCATGCATTGGCGAGGGAACAACGGGCAAAAAATGGAAGCTGAACGGCTGACCGGCCCATGCTGACAAAACACAACTTCCATTCGCCCGGACGGGGCCGCACTTTGGTCCACGTCGTATCGGCCTTCGAATTGAGCTTCTTTATCTTCTGCTCAAGGGCCACCCTGAATCCCGGGTCTGGCCCAAAGAACAGCTCGACCGTCCGGCGCGTCTGCTCGATCAAGTGACTCATTCCTGATGATTTTGAAGGCACCTTAACAAAATAGAGCCGCTTAGTGCCCAAGTGCATAAGATCGCAGAACTCGAACCGAGATTGGCCTCCTCCGTACCAGACGTCCTTCTTATCGAAGTGTAGTATCGACTTATCCTTCTTGGAGCAGCTATCGTTGTAAGTGCCTTCGTCATCAATCTGATTCCATGCCGCCAATAGCTTCGTCGGGGCAGGAATACCCTTCACGGTAGCGTTGATACGCTTGAGGAACGTGGGCACCACCTCGAACCAGATTCCCGAGGAAAGAACATAGGATTTACCATTAAGAGACCCTTCGTAGCCAAAGCACTCGAACACACTGCACTCGCCAAGCTCTTGCGCTCCTTCATCCATCATATGGACAGTCATCGCCTTGGCAGTAGCAATACTCACCGAAAGCTTTCGCTTTTTTGCGTAACCTTCCCAAGAACCAAAAGTCAGATATGGCGTCATCGGAGGCGCCTTGCTCAGTCTGCCAATCACATAGGCCGATACCACTAGGGATTCTCCCTTTCGCTGCTGAGGGGTAAACAGCACTACTTTCTTAGCTCCTTGCCCCGTGGCCAGTTCGGCATCTAAAGCCTTTTCCAGAGTGTCCACTATGAGCGGGTCCCTAAGGGCCATCAAATTATCTATGCTAGGCCAGCGCTTTTGATAGGCATTGCTGGCAAATTCGATGAGAGACCGATCAAGGACAGGCTCCAGATCGTCAATGTCGATGGCGATGCGCAAACTCGTGCCGCCTCGAATTGTTTTGCCGAACAAGGTCTCTGTAGGCAGCCCCTCCACAGCCGAAACCATGTCCCGATCAAACTCCACACCAAAGCTATCAACCGAAGAGCCGCGCGGCGCGCGTTCGCTAGCGAGATGCCATTTCGCAAACACCTGTTCGGATCGCATTTCCAGCAGCGAGTTTTCCTTCATCAAGTTCAGCGTAACGCGACGCCCGAAGTCATGCTCAAGCCATTCATTACGAAGCCGCATCCACGCGTGGCCAAAAGTCAGGACAAAGGATCTTCCTCTCAGTTTCACGAAAAGCAATCCACCCGGTGACTGGGTATCTAGATCAACTACTGCTGGTGGTTGGAGTAGTCCCGCCACAGCGCCGGCCCATGTCGGGCTCTTTGGCTCCGATCTCAGTGGCGAGAAAAAGCCCTCCAACGGCGATGCCAGCGGCAAACGCGAGGTCTTGTCGTCGCCAATGTCCCTATCGAAGTCCTTCTCCCTGCCTTGCCGGAGAAGAAAGATGGAAAGGCTGGTGGTAGTTTTCATTATGGCCACAACCATATCAATGTTGTAGTTACGATTCCATCCAAGGTGTTCAGGCGCTGTCTATCGGTCCGTGCCCAACTGATCTCGCCTCCTAGCGAGTACATGAAGCCAGGAAATCGACGATCGAGGTGACGTTGTGCTGCTTGGCCACCCGCACCATTTTCCGCAGCATCGGGTAGCCCAGGGTCACGACCAGCACCGGGCCGGTATAGATCAGGA
>JAKFWB010000188.1 GCA_021732945.1 Porphyrobacter sp. | reverse complement strand
ATGCCAGACCCACCCCCGTGACTGCACGATTTTTGCGGACGCCGGATGCTGCAGTGCACCTCGGGCTTTCGGCCCGCACACTCGAAAAGCACCGCTGTTTCGGGACGGGGCCGGTCTATCGCAAGCTCGGTGGCCGGATCGTCTATGCGGTGACAGATCTCGACGCATGGGCAGAGCAAGGGCTGCGGCGGTCAACCAGCGATCCCGGAAAAGGTATCGTCCACCCAGCCAAGCGTCTTGATGGCTATACTCCGCCGGTCCGGCGCTGAGCCACGCAATGCGACGCCTGTCCGCCTTCCCAGCCAAGCCTGCTCAGCTTGACCTGTTCATGTCCCAGGGCCGCGATATTGCCGCGCGCGACGCGCAGGACCTGATGGCTTGGCCGTTCTTCAGCCTCGCCAAATCAAAGCGAGTCCGTCCGATCGATTTCCGGATGGGTGAGGTTTCGATCCTCGTCGAGGCGACAGCCGAACATGGCATGGCGACTATCTGGGACGCTGATGTCCTCATCTGGGTAGCGAGCCAGATCGTCGAAGCGCGCGATGCCGGTCGGCCTACCTCGCGGTTGCGGACGCGCGCGAAATCGGCGCAGGCTGGAAGCATGTCGGGGAAAAGGCGGGCGACTATGTCAGCTTGCAGATCGATGATCCCTCATTCGTGCAGCCGCTGCGGGCCAACCTGTTCAAGGGCGATGACAACGGCCATGTTCTGGTATGGTCGCGTCCCTCGCGGCGCGAAAAGGCGAACTGAGCCATGCAGCTACGCCGCTTGGGCTTCGCCGCCTTGGCTGCGCTCGCCATGTTCGGTGCCGCGCCTGCCTTTGGGCAGGGCACTGCCGAACCGGCAGCGCCGCGCACCGTCGACATTGCAGTGCACGTCGCCGAGGCATCGCTGCGTTTCGGCATCCCGGAGCAATGGATCTATGCGGTCATGCGGGCCGAGAGCGCTGGCCGGATCAGCGCGGTATCGTCGGCTGGAGCGATGGGGCTGATGCAGCTCATGCCCGGAACCTGGGCGCGCCAGCGCGCCCGCTTCCGTCTTGGCATCGACCCGTTCGATCCGCGCGACAACATCTTGGCAGGCACCAGCTATCTTCGCGAAATGTACGACAGTTACGGCGCCTACGGCATGCTCGCCGCGTATAATGCAGGCCCCGGGCGCTATCAGGAGTGGCGCGATCGCGGCCGCCCGCTTCCTGCCGAGACCCGCGCTTATGTCGCAAAGATCGCACCTATCCTGCAATCGGACAACACGGCCACTGTCGTCGCCAGCATGTCGCCTGTGCAGCAAGTGCGCATTGCGTGGACGCAAAGCGGGCTGTTCGCGGCGCGAACTGCCGCAACTGAGGCAGCGCCCAGCGGAGACATCGGCGAAGCGACGGCGGCTGCGCCACCTGCTTCGCTGCGTCCGCACGGCAACCTGTTCGTCCCGGTCTTGGGGAACCGCGACCAGTGACTGGCCGCCTCCCCATCTGGCGTTTCACGGCGTGGACTAGCGCAAAATTGTGCGGAAGCTGGGTGGCAGGAAAGGATGGGTCAGGAGGATGGCAAGATAAAAGCGGAGCCAGCCGCTTGGGTGTGGGGCCGCAGAATTGCTCGGGTTTCAGAGCCAGCCGCTACATCACCCGGCTGGCTCTATTTAGAGAAATCCTCGCATTTCCGCCGCGCAGCGAGCCAGCCGTCATTTGCTTGGCCGTTCAATCGTGAGCGACGATGATTTCGAAATCCGGCCCGGCCGCATTCGCAATCGCGGTATCGGCCAAAGCAAGGAGCGCACCCTGAAGGCGCAGTTGCGCGCTCTTGCCAACCGGTCAGGACGTAGCGTGCGGGCGGGTAGCTCCGGATCACGGCGCAGCACGGGTCGCCTTGCCCGGGGCCGCATTGCGAGCCTGCGGGCAAGCTCTCGCGCCAGTCAGCGGCGCGTGATCGTCAAGGCGCGGATCGTGCGGCATCAAGGGAACCGCTTTGCCGCAGCGCCGCTCGCCCGGCACCTGATCTATCTCAGACGCGATGGGGTTACGCGGGACGGCAAGGACGCCGAGCTTTTCGGCAGGACCGATAGCCCCTTCGACGGTGATGCTTTTGCCGAACGATGCGCCGATGACCGGCACCACTTCCGCTTCATCGTCGCGCCTGAAGATGCTGCCGAACTTGCCGATGTACGGACCTTCACCCGCGAACTGCTGACCGACATGGAAAAGGATCTCGGCACCCGGCTCGACTGGGTGGCGATCGATCACTGGAACACCGACAATCCGCATATCCATATCCTTTTGAGAGGCAAGGCCGATGCCGGCGACGATCTGGTGATCGACAAGAACTATATCCGCGAAGGGATGCGCGCTCGTGCCGAGCAGCGGGTATCCCTCGAGCTGGGCCCGCGCAGTGAGCGGGAGGTCCACCGCGCGCTAGCGCGCGAGGTGGATGCCGAAAGATGGACCAGCCTCGATCGTCGGCTGCGCGCGATCGGCAACGAGTTTGGCGGCGTGACCGACCTGCGTCCGGATCCGCAACGCAACGTCACATCGACCAACCAGCACCTTATCGGGCGCGCTACCAAACTCGAGCGCATGGGACTGGCAGACAAGATTGCATCTGGCTGCTGGCGGTTAAAGCCCGGGCTGGAGCAGACGCTGCGCGACCTTGGCACCCGCGGCGATATCATCAAGACGATGCACCGGGCCATGACGGGGCAAGGTCTCGCCGCCGAGTCCGGCCGCTTCGCGATGCATGATGGTGCAGCAGGCGAACCTGTCATCGGGCGTTTGGTCGAGCGCGGCCTGCACAATGAACTGACGGGAGAGGCCTATGCCGTGGTCGACGGCGCCGATGGCCGGGTCCATCATTGCAAATTCTCCGACATCGACATGACTGGTGATGCTGCCACGGGTGCAATCGTCGAGCTCCGCTCCTGGACTGACCGGCGCGGCCGCGAGCAGTCCTCGCTCCTGACCCATTCCGATTGCGATCTTCCTACCCAGGAGCGCAGCCGCGGAGCCACCTGGCTCGACAAGCAATTGATTGCATCCGAGCCGCTGCCGCTCGGTCCGGGGTTCGGCAGCGAAGTTGAAGCAGCGAAAACGCGCCGGCTCGATTATCTGGAAAGCGAAGGTCTTGCCCAGCGGCGCGGTGACCGCTTCGCCCTGTCCCGCAATCTGCTTGGCACATTGCGCGAGCGCGACCTTGCCGACGCTGGTGCCGCACTTTCGCGTGAGCACGGCCTGCCCTATCGCCCAAGCCGATCATCCGGTGAGGTGTCTGGCGTTTATCGCCAGCGCATCCAGCTCGCTTCGGGCCGGTTTGCGATGATCGACGATGGCCTTGGGTTTTCGCTTGTCCCTTGGTCGAAGCAACTAGACCGGCATCTCGGGCAATACGTGAGCTGCCAGCCGCGGTCAGGTGGTGGCATCGAATGGACACTGGGCCGAAGCAGGTCGATCGAGATATGATGTGGCAAGCTGACCGGCACCGGCCCATTCTTGACAATCGCACCACGTGATGCGTATATTCGCGTCAGGAGAAACGATAATGGCAAGCGCAGCAATCACCCATCATGCGGCCCCGGCAGCAGCAGGCCTGCAGACCTTTTCGAGCGACGGCGACCGCAAGCGTCTGACCGGCGCGGCCGTCAAGGCCGTGTTGCGGCTCGTCGATGCCTGGGGTGGCAGCAATGCCGAAGGCGCCGCGTTGCTCGGCGTATCCGAGAGCACATGGGACCGGATCAAGGCCGGCAAATGGGACGGCACCTTGAGCCAGGACCAGCTGACCCGTGCCTCTGCCTTGATCGGTGTGTTCAAGGGCTTGCACCTG
>JAKFWB010000347.1 GCA_021732945.1 Porphyrobacter sp. | reverse complement strand
CAAGTCATAGAACGCCTGCCCCAGCTCGTCCGCCATCCGCGGGGGCATGGCGTTGAGGCGTTCGGGGCGGTTCAGGGTGATGGTGAGCAGCGGACCTTTGCGGTCCACGCGGATGGTTTCGTAGGGCATTTCTCGTTTCTCTCTCCGTTCGGGCTGAGCTTGTCGAAGCCTTGCCCTTCAACTTTTCTGACGCACCAAAGAAAGTGCAACCCTTCGACAAGCTCAGGGCGAACGGTTTTAGGTTAATTCGACCAATGCGCATCGTCGCGCGGGGTCTCCATAATCTCGGTAAGCATGCCGCCCATGTCCTTGGGATGGACGAAAAAGATAGGGGTGCCGTGCGCGCCGATGCGGGTGGGGCCGAGGATGCGCTTGCCTTGGCCCTCGAACTCGGTGCGGGCCTCGGCGATATCAGGTACTTCGAAGCACAGATGATGCTGCCCGCCGAGCGGGTTTTTGGCGATGAAGCCTGCGAGGGTGGAGTCTTCGCCGAGCGGCTCGATCAGCTCAATCTGGGTGCCGTTCATCGCGCCATCGGCTCCTGGGGTGTCGACGAAGCAGACCTTCACCCCCTGCTCCTCAAGATCGAATGGCGTGTGGATCTTGGTCGCGCCCATCACGTCGCGGTAAAACGCGATGCTATCGGCGATGGAGGGCGTGGCGACCCCGATGTGGTTCAAGCGTCCGAGTTTCATTGGTCTTCGATCCCAAGCTGCGGCGGTTGGCGCGGTGCTCGCGCGGAAAATTCCATGATCCGTTCAATGGCGTAGAGCCGCTTGTCGAGATCGCGCATCATGCCGGCCAACCCGTCGATGTCGTCGTTCATCGCATCGAGCCGCCCTTCCATCCGCTCGACCCGATCCTGCAACAAGATCACTTGCTTGAGGGCCATGAACACGTTGGCAAAGGTGCTCACTTACGGTAGCCCTTTTCGCGCAGAAGATCATCGACGACGCGGTGGGTTCGGTCCATCCGCTCGATCATGCGGTCCATCGACGCCACCATCTGCGGGACGGCCTCGTTGACCTGCTGGGTCAAGGCGATCAACTCGGCTTCCTCCTCCTCGCTGATTTCGTCGATGTAACGCGCCGTCGCCTCACGCACGACATTGCCGACACTTTCGCCGCGCGCCCTCGCAAAGGCTTCAAGCGCGGCTTTCTGTTCAGATGTCGTGAGATAGGTGACGCGTTCGGTCTGGGGCTGGTGGGCGGCCATGATTGTCTCCGTCGAAACCTTATAATGATCTTATAATGTGCAGGTGGGCCGGGTGCAAGTGATGGAAGTGGCGCTGAGGCGGGCCATGATCTCTTTCCCCCTCCGCTTTAGGGGAGGGGCAGCGAGACTTGGCGGCTTTGCCGCCTAGTCGCAGCGGGGTGGGTGTTTGCGGCAGTGAGCAACGCCTGTAGCCCCCGCCCCAACCCCTCCGCTGGAAGCGAAGCTGGGCCGCAGGCCCAACGGGAGGGGCTTTTTTGGCTGCGACCCGATGTGGTAGAAGCGGCCGGGTTTCAGGGCTCGCCCTTCTCCCTAAATGCTTCACTCAAGCGCTGCCTCCACACGTCCCCAAATGCGGCCTCAAGATTCGCCGTGCGAATGACAGGGTATCCGAAAAATTGGTTGGCAGCTTGCCTCAGCATAAACTCTTCTTCTGAGGATAAGGGCTCGACCTCTTTCTCCGGCAATTTCGCAAAAAGGACTTCGTACTCTTCCCATGAGTAACCCGTCACCGTTTGCAACTCACCGTGCCAATCGTCCCACGTCGCGAAAACATCGCGGAGCATCGGAATGGCAACGCTAGAGCGGAATATTGTCATGCTTCTTCCACGGGTTCTCCAAGCTCTTCGTCCGCAGCTTGCGTAGCCCGAGCGCAATCCGCCGCCGCGTCGAGTGCGGATAAATCACCTCATCAATATAGCCGCGCGATGCCGCCACGAAGGGGTTCGCAAACCGATCCTCATATTCCTTGGTCCGCGCCGCGATCTTGGCGGGGTCGTCCTTTTCCTGCCGGAAGATGATCTCCACCGCGCCCTTGGCGCCCATCACTGCGATTTCGGCTGTGGGCCAGGCGTAGTTCAAATCGCCGCGCAGGTGCTTCGATGCCATCACGTCATAGGCCCCGCCGTAAGCCTTACGGGTGATGACGGTGATCTTGGGCACGGTCGCCTCGGCATAGGCGAACAGCAGTTTGGCGCCGTGCTTGATGATCCCGCCCAGTTCCTGCGCGGTGCCAGGGAGGAAGCCGGGGACGTCCACAAACGTCAGGATCGGGATTTCAAACGCATCACAGAACCGCACGAACCGCGCGGCTTTCTTCGATGAATTGATGTCTAGGCAGCCCGCGAGCACCACCGGCTGGTTCGCCACCACGCCCACGGTCCGGCCCTCCACGCGGCCAAACCCGCACAGGATATTGCCCGCGTGCGCCGGCTGGATCTCGAAGAAATCGCCCTCGTCCAGCACCTTGGCGATGACTTCGTGCATGTCATAGGGCTGGTTGGCATTGTCGGGGATCAGCGTGTCGAGGCTCATCTCGAGCCGGTCCCACGGATCGCTGGTCGGCAGTTCGGGCACGCCCTCACGGTTCGACAGGGGAAGGAAATCGACAAACCGCCGGGTCGCCAGCAGCGCCTCGATATCATTCTCATAGGCGAGATCGGCGACCGAGGTCTTGGTGGTGTGGGTGATCGCCCCGCCCAATTCCTCCTGCGTCACCACCTCGTTGGTGACGGTCTTCACCACGTCCGGCCCGGTGACGAACATGTAGCTGGAATCCTTCACCATGAAGATGAAGTCGGTCATCGCAGGCGAGTACACCGCCCCGCCTGCGCACGGCCCCATGATCAGGCTGATCTGCGGCACCACGCCGCTGGCGAGCACATTGCGCTGGAACACCTCGGCATAGCCGCCGAGGCTCGCGACGCCCTCCTGAATGCGCGCCCCGCCCGAATCGTTCAATCCGATCACCGGCGCGCCGACCTTCAGCGCGGTGTCCATCACCTTGCAGATCTTCTCGGCATGGCGCTTCGAAAGCGAGCCGCCGAACACGGTGAAATCCTGCGAGAAGACGTAGACCAGCCGGCCATTGATGGTGCCGCTGCCGGTCACCACCCCGTCACCGGGAATGCGCTGGGTTTCCATGCCGAAATCGTTGCAGTCGTGCTCGACATAGGCATCGACTTCCTCGAAGCTGCCTTCGTCGAGCAGCACGTCGAGCCGCTCGCGCGCGGTCAGCTTGCCCTTGGCGTGCTGGGCTTCGATGCGCTTGGCCCCGCCGCCCATCCGGGCAGCTTCGCGGCGGCGTTCCATTTCGGCGATATTGGCGGACAATGGGGATCCCCTGTTGTTGGATTTGCCAGATGCGTTGCCTTAGCTCGCCCCAAGCGTCAACGTGGCAAAAGTGGCGGGACGGGCGAAGGGAGGCCTCGCGATGTTTGTCTCTGATGTGTTGGTGATCGGCGGCGGGATCGCGGGGCTCTCGGTCGCGGCGCGGCTTTCCGGGCACGGGATCGTGACGGTGCTCGAGGGCGAGAGCGCGCCGGGCTACCACGCCTCGGGCCGCTCGGTCGCCTTTGCGCATTATGGCCTCGGCAATGCGCCGGTGCGCACCTTGACTGCGCTGAGCATGGCAGAACTCGCCGCGCACGCCAGCGTGAACCCCTCGCTGCATATCGCGGGCGCTGGCGACATCGCGGCGCTCGATGCGCTGGAGGATGTCCACCGCCAATTCAGCTGCGATTATGCGCGGATCGGCCCCGAAGAGGCGCGCGAGCTGATGCCATGCCTCAAGCCCGAAGCCTGCGCCGCCGCGCTGGTCG
>JAKFWB010000340.1 GCA_021732945.1 Porphyrobacter sp. | reverse complement strand
CGTTCCGCCGGGCTTGACCAGATAGGAACCGACATCGAGCACATGGTCCTGCAAGGCGTTGAGCCGCTTCAACTCCGCCGGGTCCAGCCGCCAGCGACCTTCCGGGCTACGCCGCCAGGTGCCGCTGCCAGAACATGGCGCATCGACCAGCACATTATCAGCCTTGCCCGCCCAATTGCCGAGCGCGCGCATTTCGCGGGTCGGATCGAGCAGCACGATATGATCGATCTGCGCGCCCACGCGCTCGGCACGCGGAGCAAGGTTGCCGAGCCGCCGCTTGTCGGTATCCGCCGCGATGATGCTGGCCGCATTGCCGAGCCGTGCGGCCAGCGCCAGCGTCTTCCCGCCGCCGCCTGCGCACAGATCGACGATGGTATCGCCCGGCTGCACCGGAAGCGCGTCTATGATCAGCTGGCTGCCGAGATCCTGCAACTCGATCAGGCCTTGCGCATAGGCATCCCACGCTTCGACCTGCGTGCCGGAAGTGAACCGCAATGCCTGCGGGGCGGTGAGCGGTTCGCCCTCCTCAGGCAGAGTGATGGTCGCGCGGTCGGCTTTCAGCGCATTGACCCGGATATCGAGCGGGGCGCGGTCGAGCAACGCGGCAATCTCTGGCCCGCCCAGCCCTGACGCTCGCAGGGCTGTGGCGAGCCATTTGGGCGCTAGGCCGGTTTTGGCGACCACTTCACCGTCGGCTTTGGGCGCGGGGCTGTGGGGGGAACCGTCGAACAACGCCGCAATGCTGGCGTCCTGCCCCGCCACCGCCAGCATCGCCGCGCGGCCGCTTTCCGGGACGGGGCCGCACAGGCGGATCGCCTGATAGACCAGATCACGCACCGCGCGCCGGTCTTTGGAGCCAGCATAGCGGCGCGTGCGGAAATATTCGGCGATGATCCGGTCAGCGGGCGCACCCTTCCCGCGCGCGGCGGGGATGATGACATCGAGCAGCTCGATCGCCGCCTGCACGCGGGCAGCGGGGATCATGTGAAGGGCCTAGCGGGTTGGATAATTGGGTGCCTCTCGGGTGATGGCGACATCGTGCACATGGCTCTCAGACAGCCCGGCATTGGTGATCCGCACGAATTTCGCGCGGGCTTGAAGCTAGGTGATCGTGCCGGAGCCGGTATAGCCCATCGCCGCCTTGATCCCGCCGACCAGTTGGTGAACGACATAGGACGCAGCGCCCTTGAACGGCACCTGGCCTTCAATCCCTTCGGGCACCAGCTTCATCGCGCTGACGTCCTGCTGGAAATAGCGGTCGGCCGAGCCGCGCGCCATCGCGCCGACCGAGCCCATGCCGCGATAAGACTTGTAGCTGCGGCCTTGGTAGAGGAACACTTCGCCCGGGCTTTCGGCGGTGCCTGCGAGCATGCTGCCGATCATCACGCTCGAAGCCCCTGCCGCCAGCGCCTTGGCGGCATCGCCAGAGGTGCGCAACCCGCCATCGGCAATTACCGGAACGCCCGACTTGGCGGCTTCGGCGGCGCTTTCCATGATCGCGGTGAGCTGCGGCACGCCAACGCCCGCGACCACGCGGGTGGTGCAGATCGAGCCCGGCCCGATCCCGACCTTGACCGCATCAGCCCCGGAATCAATCAGCGCGCGGGTGGCCTCTGCCGTGGCGACATTGCCCGCGATCACCTGCACTGAGTTGGAGAGCTTCTTCACCCGCTCCACCGCGCGGGCGACTTCGATATTGTGGCCGTGGGCCGTGTCGATCACGATCACGTCGACCTCGGCATCGACCAGCGCTTCGGTGCGCGCGAAGCCAGCGTCCCCAACGGTGGTGGCCGCAGCAACGCGCAGGCGGCCGGTGCCGTCCTTGGTCGCGTGGGGGTAGTTCACCGCCTTCTCGATGTCCTTGACCGTGATCAGCCCGATGCAATGGAACGCATCATCGACCACCAGCAGTTTTTCGATCCGGCGGGCATGGAGCAATCGGCGCGCCTCTTCTTGCCCGGTACCGAGCGACACGGTGGCGAGGTTCTCGGTCGTCATCAGCTCGCGTACCGGCTGCGCAGGGTTTTCGGCAAAGCGCACATCGCGGTTGGTTAGGATGCCGACCAGCTTGCCGCCAGCGTCCACTACCGGAATGCCACTGATGCGGTGAAGCTGCATCAGTGTCTGAGCTTCGCCCAGCGTGGCATCGGGGTGGATCGTGATCGGGTTGACCACCATGCCGCTCTCGTACCGCTTGACCGCGCGAACCGCAGCGCACTGCGCGCTCACATCGAGATTGCGGTGCAGCACGCCAATGCCGCCCAGCTGTGCCATCGCGATCGCCATGTCGGCTTCGGTGACAGTGTCCATCGCAGAGGACAGCACCGGGATGTTCATCGCAATTGCGCGGGTCAGCCGCGTCGAGGTATCGGCCATGCTCGGCAAGACGCTGCTTTCCGCCGGGCGGAGCAGCACGTCATCAAAGGTCAGGCCGAGCGGGATATCCATGTGCGCCACTTTCTTGCAGTCGGGAGGGAGTATCTCCTCTGGCGGGAGATTCGTGGCGGCCCATGTAACCGCGGTTTGCCGATTGCGCTAGGGTGCGGCGGCAAAGGGCGGCTGATAGCGTGCGGGATCGGCTAGCAGGCGGATCAAATCCTCGTGCAGCAGCACGTCATCAATCGCTGCGCCCAGCTCCACAGTGTTCGGCTCATCGGACGACCGATGGTAGCGCGAGTTCAGAAACGGCTGCAAAATATCAGGCGATCCGTAGGTGCTCGACAGCAGCACCACCGGAACCCTGCGTTGCAGCAGGGCCCAGCCATCCTGTCGCTGCAAAAAGCTGTCAGCCAGCTCCTGATCGCCCAGCGTCCGGCCATGCCGCGCCAACGTTTCGAGGATCACGCCATCAAGCGGTGTTTGCCCGCGCCCGATAAAACCCACCGGGCTGCCTTGAGGCGCGACCGCGACCATATCGAAATTGAACGCCGCAACGATCTTGGTCAGCGGCACCGGCGGCGCCTTGGCAAAGGCCCGCGCGCCGAACAGCCCGGCCTCCTCGCCCGTGGTGGCAAGCACATAGATATCGCGCGCATGCGGCCCGGTGGAATTGAGCCGCTGCGCCAATTCAATCATGGCCGCCAGGCCACTGGCATTGTCTGCCGCGCCGTTGCAAATCCGGTCGGCGGCGCTGGCGGGGCCGCATTCGCCAATATGATCCCAATGCGCCAGTAACAGCACCGCGCCAGCTTCCGGATCGCTGCCCGGAATGCGGCCCAGCAGATTGTATGTGGTAAACTCACGCCGCTCGGCAGACGCTTCGATGCTGACCGCCAGATTCAGCTCCAGCGGTGCAAAATCGGGTTCGCTGGCTTCGGCCTTCAACCGGGCCCAGCGCCGCGCGCCGATCATGTCTGCGAGGGCCGCATTGCTGACATAGGCGGCCAGCGTATCCTGCTCCTCGCTCGCCAGCATCAGGCTTTCGCGTTGGCTGCGTGATCGCATCGCGGCCACAGCCGCAGCGTCCGGCAGCACGGTCACCACCGCGGTCGCCCGCTGAGCAAACAGAGCGTCGCGCCGGGCGCTGTCACGCCCTGGATCGGCCAGCATCACTGCCATAGCGCCGGCCAGACGATCGCCCAGCACCGAACCATCGCCGAAGCCGACGAACACCACCGGCACCCCGGTGCCCGGCCCGCTGGTAGCGAGCGCCCGGTGACGCGGCGTGAAGACGGCGGCGTCGCTTTCCGGCACGGTCACCCGCTTGCGGCCCTGCGCCAGCGTCAGGCGTCCGGTCAGCGGCGTCACCGACACGAGGTCGACCGGCATGCGCCAATAGGAGCCCGGATCATTGGTGCCCGACACCAACCCCACCTCGCCCATGCGC
>JAKFWB010000166.1 GCA_021732945.1 Porphyrobacter sp. | reverse complement strand
GGTGTGGCGGGTGATGGTGTAGGTGAAGTCGTCGAGCGCGTCCTTGCTCGGCAATTCGCCGTTCAGGAGCAGGTAGCTGACTTCCATGAAGCTCGAATCTTCCGCGAGCTGACCGATCGGATAGCCGCGGTGCAGCAGCACGCCCTCATCGCCATCAATATAGGTCAGCGCGCTTTCGCAGCTCGCGGTCGAAGTGAAGCCGGGGTCAAAGGTGAAGGCACCGGTTTGTGCATAGAGCTTGCGAATGTCGATGACATCCGGCCCGGTGCTGCCTTCGAGTACGGAATAATCGAAGGTCTTGCCGCCGATCTCGAGTTTCGCCGTCTTGTCTGCCAAGATCTGTCTCCTGTCCAAGTTTTGTGCCGCCGACCGGGCTTACGCAGCCTGTGCGTCGAGCCGAGCGAGAGCTTCGTCCCGGCCCAGCAGGACCAGAACGTCAAAAATACCGGGTGAAGTGGTCGTCCCGGTCAGCGCCGCGCGCATCGGCTGCGCCAGCTTGCCGAGGCCCAATCCAAGCTCCTCAGCAAGCGCCTTCGTAGTGGCTTCGAGTGCCTCGCTTGTCCAGTCGTTTTCGGCCCGGAGGCGGTCGTAAATCTTTCGCAGAATCGCTGGCGCGTCGCCCTCCAGCAAGACGGCGGCCTTCTCGCTGATCGCCAGTGGACGCTTGGCAAACAGGAAGCCAGCGCCTTCAGCCACTTCGTTGAGGTTCTTCGCGCGCACTTTCAGCACGGGCATGGCCTGTGCCAGCAGCGCTTCATCCGCGTGATCGCCAATCCGTGCGGCCACCAAAGCCGCCAGCCGCGCGTCGTCAGCCTCTCGCAGATAATGCCCGTTAAGGTTTTCGAGCTTCTTGAGATCGAACCGTGATGGGCTTTTGCCCACACCATCAAGATCGAACAGAGCGATCGCTTCTTCGCGGGTGATTTCCTCGCGGTCGCCATGCCCCCAGCCAAGCCGCAGCAGATAGTTGAACAACGCTTCGGGCAGGATTCCGAATTCGTCGCGATAGGCCTCCACGCCGAGAGCGCCGTGGCGTTTGGACAGCTTAGCACCGTCCGCGCCGTGGATCAGCGGGATATGGGCATAGATCGGATCGGGCCAATTGCCCTCAATGGCGTTCATTGCCCGAATGATCGGCAGCTGGCGGAAGGCGTTGTTCAAATGGTCATCCCCGCGGATCACGTGGGTTACGCCCATGTCGTGATCGTCGACCACCACCGCCAGCATGTAGGTCGGCGTGCCATCAGCGCGCAGGATGATGTAGTCGTCGATTTCCTCGTTCTTGACCGTTACCGCGCCCTGCACCCGATCCTGGATCGTGATCTCGCCTTCATTCGGGGTCTTGAGACGGATGGTGAAGGGCGTGCCCTCAGGTGCCTCACCCGGATCGCGGTCGCGCCAGCGCCCGTCATAGCGCAGCGGCTTCTTGAGCGCGCGCTGCTCCTCGCGCATGGCTTCGAGTTCTTCGGTGGTGGCGAAGCATTTGTATGCGTGCCGGGCTGCCAGCAATTGCTGGGCGACTTCGGCATGACGCTCGGCCCGGTCGGACTGGAATAGGGGCGGGGCGTCGTAATCTAGGCCCATCCAGTTGAGCCCTTCGATGATCGCATCGATCGCATCCTGGGTTGAACGCTGGCGATCAGTATCCTCGATCCGCAGCAGGGTGCGGCCGCCGTGGTGGCGGGCATAGAGCCAGTTGAACAGCGCGGTACGCGCGCCGCCGATATGCAGATATCCGGTGGGTGAGGGGGCGAAACGGGTGACGACCTCGCTCGCCGGAGCGGCGCGGTCTGTGCTGCTTTCGCTTGCCATGAGCTGATACTTCCTGTTCACTTTGAGCGGCTTGGGCGTTCGTCAGGCTGGTCGGGGGATAAACCGATGCGCGATGTGCCGATCATTCCAATGGGAAACGATCCGGACGGCAGCAACGCTGCCGACGGAGGGTCGCCGCGCCCTTGGCAAACCGCGGCGCGAAAGTCCAGCATATGGGGCGTTTCGGGCAAGGGCTTTGGCGCGCAACTGGCGGACTCTGCGGAGGGTTTTCTTGCCCGCGCCGGATTTGACCGAGCGCCATGGCTGGCGGTGGTGTTTGCGAGCGGGATCATGGCCTGGTTCGCGCTGCCGGGCATGTGGCAGTGGTGCGCGGCCATTGCTGGCGGCGTGGGGCTGGCATTTGGCGCTTTGGCGCTGTGGCCACCGGGCACAATCGCCGATGAGAACCGCGCCAATCTGCGGCTTGCGGTGGTGGCTTGCGGCTTGGTGTTCGCATTCGGGATTGTCATAGTTTGGGCGCGGTCCGAGCTGGTCGGGGCCGAACCGATCGAGCGTCCGATGGTCATGCGGCTGCACGGCACGGTGCTTGAACGGGAGGATCAACCCGCTGACGGGCGCTTGCGCCTGACGCTCGCCGTGCGCGATGCCGAGAGCGGGACGGCGCGCAAGGTGCGGGTCAATGTGCCGCTTGCGAATCTTGGAGCGGGCTGGGTGCCTGCCGGTCTGGCCGAGGGCGCAGTTGTCAGCCTGCGCGCCCGGCTGATGCCGCCTGCCAGCCCGATGCTGCCGGGCAGTTATGATTTCGCCCGCGCCGCCTGGTTCAAGGGGCTGGCGGCGACGGGCACGATCGTCGGCCCGCTGGAGGTGCTGGCGCCCGCGCCCGAGGGTGGCGGAATTGCGGGCGTACAGCGTTGGCTCGCCGCACATGTCCGTGCGCGGGTGGAGGGGTCTGCCGGAGCGATTGCGGCGGCCTTTGCCAGCGGGGATCGCGGCAGCATTGCTGAGGCCGACGAGATTGCGATGCGCGATTCGGGCCTCACCCACCTGCTGTCGATCAGCGGATTGCATGTCAGCGCGGTGATCGCGGCGGCCTATTTCGCGGTGCTCAAATTGCTGGCGCTGTGGCCGGCATTGGCCTTGCGGGTGCGCCTGCCGGTGGTGGCCGCCGGCGTGGGCGCGCTGGCGGGGGTTGGCTACACCTTGCTCACCGGCGCGGAAGTGCCGACGGTGCGGAGCTGCGTCGCCGCCCTGCTGGTGCTGGGAGCGCTGGCGCTGGGCCGCGATGCGCTGTCGCTGCGGATGGTGGCGGTGGCGGCGGGGTTTGTGCTGCTGCTGTGGCCAGAAAGCGCGATTGGACCCAGTTTTCAGATGAGCTTTGCCGCTGTGCTGGCGATCATTGCGCTCTCGACCAGCGCTCCGATGCGTGCCTTCCTTGCGCCGCGTGATGAGGCGTGGTGGCAGCGGGCGTCTCGGCGCGTGGTGGTGCTGTTTGCGACCGGGGTGGTGATCGAACTGGCGCTGATGCCGATCGTGCTGTTCCATTTTCACCGCGCCGGGGTTTTTGGTGCCGTCGCCAATGTGGTCGCGATCCCGCTGGTCACCTTTGTCTCGATGCCGTTGATTGCGCTGGGATTGGTGCTGGACACGGTGGGACTGGGCGCGCCGTGCTGGTGGCTGGTGCAGCAATCGCTCGATCTGCTGCTGGCCATTGCCCACTTCACCGCCGGGCAAGCGGGCGCGGTGACTCTGATGCCGCAGATCAGCGGGCTGGCGATCGGTCTGTTCGTTGCAGGGGGCCTGTGGCTGGGGCTGTGGAGTGGACGGGCGCGGCTTGCGGGGTTCGCTCCGGTGGTGCTGGCGAGCGGGCTGGTGGCGCTGACCCCGGTGCCTGATCTGCTGGTGGCGGGCGATGGGCGGCAGGTGGGGATCACCATGACCGCCCCTGATGGATCGCGCCGCCTGCTCTCTCTGCGTGACAGCCGATCATCCTACACCCGCGACAATCTGATGGAGCTCGCCGGGGTGGCGGCTGATCCGCTGCCGCTGGCGGAGTGGCCGGG
>JAKFWB010000137.1 GCA_021732945.1 Porphyrobacter sp. | reverse complement strand
ACCCTCCCAAGCCTTGATCGGCTTGAGCGCCTTGTATTTCTCCTTCACTGGATCACGGCCCAGCGGTGGAAAATCAATCGCCTCGGGCTCCTCATGCGTATCAGGCACACGGCTTAGCAGATCGCGGATCAACGTCAGCCGCCCGCGCCGCTGATCGTTGAAATCCACCAGCGTCCACGGCGCGTGATCGGTATGAGTCGCCTTCAGCATCGCCTCACGCGCCTTGGTGTAATCATCATACTTTTCGCGCGCAGCGAGGTCGATCGGGGAGAGCTTCCAGCGCTTCAAGGGGTCTTCCAGCCGTTCGCGCAGCCGCGCCTCCTGTTCGTCCTGATCCGCGCCAAGCCAGTATTTGAACAGCAAGATACCATCATCCACCAGCAGCTGTTCAAACGCCGGCACCGCCGCCAGAAAGGCCTTCACCTGCTCCGGCGTGGCATAGCCCATCACCTTTTCAACCCCTGCACGGTTGTACCATGAGCGGTCGAACAGCACGATCTCGCCTGCGCATGGCAGGTGCGCGATGTAACGCTGGAAATACCACTGCGTGGCCTCTGCCTCGGACGGTTTTGACAGTGCCACGGTGCGCACCTGACGCGGGTTGAGGCCGTGGCGCACCGCGCCAATCGCCCCGCCCTTGCCCGCGGTGTCGCGGCCCTCGAACAGCACCACCACCCGCGCGCCGCTCGCCTTGGCCCAGCGCGTCATGCTGACCAGTTCGCGCGTCAGCGGTTCCAGCGCCGCGTCATAATCCTTGCGCTTCATCCCCACGGCTCTCTCCTCATTTGTCCTTGCACCGGCCTGGTGGTAGTATCATCTGCAACCACATGGCCACGATGATCGACCCAGCCCCTGATTACGCCACCCTGCCAGACATGGCGGACGATGTCTTCACTGCGCCGCTTGTCCGGCCTGCGCATGTGGGGGCGGATTGGCTCGAACCGGCGCAGACCGCCTATACGGTTGAGGATCACGCGGTCTGGAACGATCTGTTCGCCCGCCAGATGGAGGTGCTGCCCGGCCGGGCGTGCGCGACGTTCCTGCAAGGGCTGGAGAAGCTTGACCTGTCTCGCGGCGGCATCCCTGAATTCGGCGCGCTGTCGGAGGAGCTTGGCGCGCTGACAGGGTGGAGCGTCGTGCCGGTGCCGATGCTGATACCCGATCACGTGTTCTTCTGGCACCTCGCCAACCGCCGCTTCCCCGCGGGCAACTTCATCCGCACGCGGGAGACCTTCGACTACATCGAGGAGCCCGACGTCTTCCACGACGTCTTCGGCCATGTCCCGATGCTGACCGATCCGACCTATGCCGATTACATGCAGGAATATGGCCGCGCTGGGTGGAAGGCGATGCGGCATAACCGGCTGAAGGCGCTGGGCGCGCTCTATTGGTACACAGTCGAATTCGGGCTGATCGAGGAAGCGGGCGCGGTGCGCGCCTATGGCGCGGGCATTCTCTCCGGCCCGACCGAAGCGAAGTTCGCGGTGGAGGCGGCAAGCCCCAACCGGATCATGCTCAATGTCGACCGGGTGATGCGCACCGATTACGTCATCAGCGATCTGCAACCGACCTATTTCGTGATCGAAAGCTTTGCCGATCTCTACCGCCAGACAGTGGAGCGCGATTTTGATCGGCTCTACCGCAGCCTGCCTGCCGGGTTCACCTATGCCAATTCGGCGGTGATCGATGTCGATAATGTGCTGAACCGGGGTAGCCAAGAATATCACCTGCGCGGGGGGCGCGGCAGCGGGGCGGTTCCGGTTTAGGCTTGCGCTCTTTTGCGCGCGATCGCGTGATAGATCACCAATGCGGCCGCAGCGCTGACCAAGGCAACGCCCAGACCAAGGAGCGAAAGCCCGCCGATCATGGTGCCGTCATTGGCGATCCCGCCACCGACCAGCGCCGCGGCCAGACCCACCGCAATCTGCCGCAGGATCGCGCCCGGCGCTTCGGTGCGCACGAGGATCGAGGCCAGCCAGCCCAGAGTAGCCCCCAACACGATCAGCACCAGCAACGCCATTGAATATCCCAAGCTCGATTACGACCGACCAATGCCAGTGTGACTCTCAAACCAGCGTGAAGCCGGGTGGTTCCGGCTTTTGCGAACTTATCGCAGCCCCAGCCATGCAAGACCGGCGACGCCGAGCACAATGCGATACCAGGCGAAAGGTGCAAAGCCGATCTTGGTGACCACGGCGACAAACAGTTTGACCACAATCAGCGCGGTGACAAAGCCGACTGCCGAGCCGATCCCGATCAGCTCGATATCATTGGCGGTCAGGTCCGCGCCGCGCTTGGCCAGTTGGTAGACTGTCGCGCCGCTGAGCGTGGGGATGGCGAGAAAGAAGCTGAACTCGGCGGCCGTCTTGCGGTCCACCCCGAAGGCCATCGCGCCAAGGATCGTTGCGCCAGACCGGCTGACGCCGGGGATCATGGCGAGGCATTGCACCAGGCCGACCAGCACCGATATGCGCAGGGGCACACCCGCCACGCCCGCTCCCGTCGCGGGCGGATTGGCCCAGCGTTCGATCGCAAGGATCGCAAGGCCGCCGATGATCAGCGACCAGCACACCAGCATCGCATTGCCCAGCATCATCTCGATCACATCGCCAAAGGCGAGGCCCAGCAACACCGCCGGGAAAAACGCGACCAGCAGGTTGCGCACGAAGTGCAGCGCGCCTTGCTCCAGCCCCAGCAGGCCCTTGGCGACATCCCAGAAGGTGCGCCAATAAAGCACCATGATCGCCAGAATTGCGGCTGGCTGGATCGCGATGTTGAACACCTCCCACTCGCGCTGTTCAAAGCCGAACAATTCGGTGGCGAGGATCAGGTGCCCGGTTGAGGAGACGGGCAGGAACTCGGTCAGCCCTTCAAGGATACCGAGCAGGATAGCGGCGATGGTTTCGTTCATGGCCCGCGCTCCATGGCAGGGGCGCGGGTCATGTCAATCTTTGCCTACCAGATGCGCACGCGCTGTTCCGGCGGCAGGTACATCGCATCGCCGGGCTTGACGCCGAAGGCTTCGTACCATTCGTCCAGATTGCGGACGACACCGTTGACGCGGTATTCTTCGGGGCTGTGGCTGTCGGTGCGCAGGCGGTTGCGGTAATTTTCCTCGCGCTGGGTGGAGCGCCACACCTGCGCCCAGGCAAGGAAGAAGCGCTGATCGCCGGTTAGCCCGTCGATCACCGGAACATCCTTGCCCTTGGTCGCGATCTTGTAAGCGCGGTAGGCCATCGAAAGCCCGCCGACATCGCCGATATTCTCGCCCAGCGTCAGCCGACCATTGACGCAGGTCTTGCCTGAATCAAGCGGGCAGAAGGCGTTGTATTGCGCGACCAGCCTATCGCCCAGCGTATCGAAGGCCTTGCGGTCATCATCGGTCCACCAATTGCGCAGCGCCCCGGTGGCATCGGACTTCGAACCCTGATCGTCGAAGCCGTGGCCGATTTCGTGGCCGATCACCCCGCCAATGCCGCCATAATTGACGGCAATGTCGTTGGAGAGCGCGAAGAACGGCTGTTGCAGGATCGCGGCGGGGAAGACGATCTCATTCTTCACCGCGTTGTAATAGGCGTTCACCGTCTGCGGCAGCATGCCCCATTCGGTGCGGTCAATCGGCTGGCCGAGCTTGGCGACATTGTCCGCCTGTTCCCACTTGGCCGCCGCCATGCGGTTAGCGATCGGATCGCCCGCCGTGATCGCGAGGCCTTCATAGATTTCAAGATTGGGCCGGTATCCGATCTTGGGATCGAAGCTGTAGAGCTTGGCGCGCGCCTGAGTTTTGGTCGCTTCGCCCATCCAGCCGATTTCGGCGATGGATTCGCGCAGCGC
>JAKFWB010000281.1 GCA_021732945.1 Porphyrobacter sp. | reverse complement strand
AAGCCTGGTGCCGCCACTACAACGAAGTGCGCCCTCATTCTAGCCTCGCGTATTTGACGCCTACCGAGTTCGTCGCAAAACTGAGCGTCGCAGTACCCGCTGCTGCAACGGGCCGGGCCGCTGCGCTATCTGGGGGCTACGCGCCCCGGCCCGTTGCATTTTCGTCCTTCGCGGGACATAAAAAAGAGGGCGTCGCCTTCTACAAAAGGCGTGGCACGTGCGAGCAATGGATTAAGGATGGCAAAACGCGATCAAGTGGACGCGCCAGCCCCGCTGCCCATTCGCCATCGCGGTGCGTCTGCAGTTGCACGCGCTGGCCCTATCGCCAACTTCATGCACACCCTTGGCCTTGCCTAATGGTTGCTGTAGTCGCTAACCGGCGCCACGACCGCTACGCCGTTGCCAGATAGCCGAGGTCGCGGTACCGAAACAACGCTCAGGCAAATCCTGCAACTGATCGGCGGACTGCAATGACGGCCAGCCCCAGCGCAGGACCTAGCCGAGGCGAATGCGCCGTCGGCACATCAGGAGCGCGACCGAATGCCGACGACAAGGGCCGAACCGGCGGACAGGCCGTCATTTTGGACGTGGGGCACGGCGGGAGCAACAGGGAGATTTGTAGTAGCTCACTTGGCTTCCCCGGAGCCCGCAAAAATGATAGGTTTTCCTCTCTTTCAGGCGTTCATCTGGGAAATCAGATTCTACCGTGACGTGCCCGAAAACCACTATACCTCAATGCACTTCAGGCGTGGCGTTTCGCCAGTTCTATCGCTTACTTATCCTGGGTATTGCAATACTCAGTCAGAACGGCGCCGTGCAGGCTCAGCAATCTGTCGATGTCGTTTCGTACTTTTCACAGGCGAGCGCCGCGAGAGGATCTGGGCTGGCTCGCAAGACGAAACTTGTCGACATCCGGCCCGCCAGGCCCGGCGAGATCATTGTCACGACGATCAGGGGCGAGGGTAAAGAGACTCAAAGCCCTCCGGCGCAACTGGGTGACAAAGTGGTCCGAAATCGTTGTCCCGAAACTGGCAACGAGCAGATCCTTGTAGCCGAGCGCTCGTTCTCAAGAAGATATGAGGGGCCGGTGGGGAGCGCCGGTGGCGATGGCTGGTTGCCCTATCGACCGCGCGGCATAGACATGCGGTTTGTCGTGGTTACTCCCCAAGATGGCACGTTCGACTTTATTGCGCCCTGGGGAGAGCCAATGGTCGCTCGACCAGGCGATCTGATCGTGCAGGATCTGCAAGACTCAAAAGACACCTATCGGGTCGCTAAGGCCGCTTTTGCATGTACCTATGAGGTACTTCGTGAACCATAACCAATGATCGTTAGCCCAAGAACCGCCTGAACTGCAGGCACCGTCACCAACACTGACTCACAACTCAACGTCAAATGCTTGAACGTACCCCTTATGGTTCGCGACTTTGGCGGCGATGGGTTCGCGGAGCGCTTCCAGTAGCGTGGCTTTGATCGTCGCATCAGCGCCAAAATAGTGCAGGTTTGCCTGGTTCTTCTGAAAGCGGAAGAACAGCACCTGTGTGACGGCTTTAGCGGCTTTCAAACCGAACCCCAGCAGCTGCACTCGCACCTTCCCGCCGTCGACCTGTTCGACAAGGGTCACCTGAAATTGCACGATAGTCGCCGATCGGCTTTCGCGATCGAAGAGGCCGATCGCGGGGCTGTCCGCGGACAGGCTGGTCAGAGCCTCGACGCTGTTCAACAGAACGGCGAGCGCCTTCGAGCTCGGGCCGAGCTGCGCAGTCGCTACTCTGCGAACTGCATCCAGCAACTCCACGTCGGACGCTGCTTCGACGTGATCCTCGAACCAGCGCCGCTCGACGACGAATCCGAGGTTCTCGAGCACATCTGAGTACTGCTCGTGCCACGCCTGCACCTGCGACAACTCCCGCAACTCGCCGACCTTCGAATTGGCGACCAGCTGCGCAAGCAGAAGCGCATTAACGATGATCCCGCGCTGCTCCTCCGGCACCCCTTTGACGAAAGACACGATATCGCTTCCGACAACGATGGCTTGCTGCCTGTCTTTGTCAAAAGCGATCGGGGCAACAGGCGCATCGATCTGCGACTGCGGCGGAGACGGCAGCGGCGCGTCGGCGACCGCCGCTCTTGCCTGCCGCACCTCGTGGTCGACCACGGCCTTGACTAAGCTCGTCGCGACGCGGGCGGCCAATTGGTCGGGGCTGCCGAACAGAGATCGTGTAGTCTTTTGCTCGAGGAAATTTCTGAAATCCTGCAGCGAGCGTACGGCCCGCCAGATCGCCATTGCCTTGGCTTCCGTGGCGGCAGTGACTAGCGCATCCTGTTCGCGCGCGCCTGCCGATGGTGCCTGCGAATCGAGCAGGAATGCATACACCGGCTTGCCGGCCTCGAGGGCCCATTGCACTTCCCACCACGTGATGCTCTTCACGCTGTCGCCACCTTCGGCTGGGCTCGGAACCCAACCGTACCGGTTTCCCACGAGCACGATCAGCATGTCGCTCTGGGCCACCTGCTCACGGCACGCAGGGAGCGGCGCCGTTGGCTTGGCGCCGAAGCTCTCCATACGCAGTACACCCTGGTGAAACCGCTCTAGCACGTCGACGATGGCCGTCCGGTAGTCGCGCAAGTCGGACGTTGACGAGAGGAAGATATCGAGGACGACTCGGGCCATTGGACTCGATGTTGCGCCGGGCCGGCGGAAATAACTCGGCGCGCGAAGAGTGCCATCAACCGCGCGGTATATGCAATGGTGATGACGAAACGCATCCCATCCTCAACGACGTAGGACCAAGAACCGGCCCACCCGACACGCTATTATGCTGCCTCGGGGTAATTACAACCCGGCAGTCCACCCAATCGCTCGCGGCACTCCTCAGTGCGCCTCGCCTGACGATCCGTCGCTAGAGGAATAGCAAGACGATGCCCTTCCCTTGGTGACGCCGGTCGGCATGAAAACGGTCGACGCAGTTGCTGAGCGCCTACCGCAACGAGCCGTCCGCGTAGGCATTCAGGTTCACGCTGCGTGGCGGGATCGCGAGTGGCATAACCTGAACTGACGCAAGGAATGGCCTACAATGCAGTACTCGGCGGCCAGATGTTCGTTCTGCCCCCAGCAGTTTCTGGTCGGCGTCCCGTCACGCAAGCCAGGATGTGCACCCAATCCATTGCAATGGCTTCGCTTCTTGGTCCAAACCCGAATAAGCTCCAGCGCGCACATCCACCTCCGCGATTGCAGGTGAGGCCGGGCCGGGGACATGGGTACAATCTTTCTCAGCCACAGCAGCAAGGACGACGCGTCCGCGAGCGCATTGCGCGGCTGGCTCGAGGCCGAGGGCCACCAGGCGATCTTTCTCGATCACGATGCGGTGGACGGCATCGTCGGAGGCGCGCCATGGGAGGAGCGGCTCTACACCGAGTTGCGCCGCTGCCGCGCCGTGATTGCGCTCGTCAGCCCCGACTGGCTGAACTCGCCGTGGTGCGTCGCTGAGGCCGACCATGCCCAGGCGCTGCGCAAGCCGGTGCTGCCTCTGCGCCTGCACCCGATCGATGGCGCGCTGCTCGCCGCCAAGGCGCCACCGGTGCTGCGGCGCATCCAGGCGATTGACTGGGAGCGCCGTCATGACGATCCGGAGGCGTGCGCGCGCCTGCGCCGCGGCTTGCTGGCGGCCGGACTCGATCCCAGGGACCTGTTCGTCTGGCACGGCGACCGCGCGCCCTATCCGGGCCTCGCCGCCTTCCAGCGCGACGATGCCGCCGTCTATTTCGGCCGCGAGCAGGAAATCACCGACCTGCTGGCGGTGTTGCGCGAGTGTCGCGCGCCTGGACGGCCGCGCCTG
>JAKFWB010000255.1 GCA_021732945.1 Porphyrobacter sp. | reverse complement strand
GCCGCGTTTTACCGCCTGTTAGGGCTGCGCGGATCGGTTGAATACCAGTTGCACCTGCCCAACGGCATGGTGGCCATGCCGTACTTCATGCATTGCAATGATCGCCAGCACTCGATCGCCTTCGGCCTCGGCCCGATGGAGAAGCGCATCAACCATCTGATGTTTGAATATACCGAACTGGACGACCTCGGGCTCGCCCACGACATCGTGCGCGAGCGGCAGATTGATGTCGCGCTTCAGCTCGGCAAGCATGCCAACGATTTGGCCCTTACCTTCTACTGCGCCAACCCTTCTGGCTGGTTGTGGGAATTTGGTTGGGGTGCTCGCAAGGCGCCCGCCCAGCAGGAATTCTACACCCGCGACATTTTCGGTCACGGCAATGAGGCCCAGGGGTACGGCATGGATATTCCTCTCCAGTAAGCCGCCCCCAGAATCGCTGTTATATCAAATACATCAAAGGATTACGAAGCGCGATGACAAGTAAGGTGCGTCTCTGCCCGGTTGCTGACGTCAAGGATGGCGAACCGGTCGGCGTGTTTCTGGAGCAACTGCCGGCGCTGGCTGTCTACAACGTCGATGGTGACATCTTCGTGACCGACAACATGTGCACCCATGGAAACGCAATGCTGACTGATGGGTACCAAGATGGCGGCATCATCGAATGCCCTTTTCATGGTGGATCGTTCGATATCGCCACTGGGGCGGCGAAGGCCTTTCCATGTCAGGTTCCGGTCAAGACCTATCCCGTCACGATCGACGACGAGTGGGTTTGCATCGATCAACCAGACGGAGTCGCCTGAGATGGATCTCGCCATTTTCGAGCGCCTTCGCTTGCAGCATCTCGCAACCGAACTCAACGCGATCCACGCCGAGTGGATAGATGATGATCGACTTGAGGAATGGCCAGAACTGTTCACGGACGATTGCATTTACAAGGTTATTGCGCGCGAGAACCATGAGCGCAATCTGAGCCTCTCGGCGATATTCTGTGATAGCAAAGGCATGCTGGTCGACCGCATTATATCCCTGCGCAAAGCAAATATTTTTCCAGTCCATAGCTATCGTCATATTCTTGGGCCCACTCGCGTCGTGTCGGAACACGAATTAAAAATAACGACACAAACAAATTACACCGTATTCATGACGCGAGCGGATGGTCGTACGGAAATATACAATTCCGGCAAATACATCGACGAAATCGACTGCAGCGGAGAAAGACCGCTTTTTACATCGAAAGTCGCTGTATTTGACACGAATGTCATAGATACAATGATGGTACGCCCAATCTAAGCCAATTGTGAGATTTTACTGATGCCAGAAACAGCGCTTAGGGATAGTCAAAATTCGGATGCATCGGACGTTGCCGGGTACCGTGTACCGTATCGCGTATTCACCGACCCGGAATATTATCGACGAGAGCAGGAAAACATCTTCCAGGGTGCAACGTGGTCTTTCGTTGCCCTGGAAGCTGAAGTACCCGAACCGGGAGACTTCAAGTCAACCTTCGTCGGCGAGACCCCGGTCATAGTGACACGTGCCAGTGACGGTAAAGTGCACGCCGTGGTCAATCGTTGCGCGCACCGCGGTGCACTGGTTTGCCGTGAAGTGCGCGGCAACCGCCCGAATCTGGAATGCGTATACCATCAGTGGGCCTATGATCTGGAAGGCAATCTGATCGGAGTCCCATTCCGGCGCGGCCTCAAGGGTCAGGGCGGCATGCCCGGTGACTTCGACATGAAGCAACACGGTTTGAAAAAGCTCCGCGCGGAAAGCATTGGCGGTCTGGTTTTCGCCAGTTTCTCTGAAACCGTTGAGCCGCTGCGCGATTTCCTGGGGCCGATCGTGATCGAGCACATCGAACGCATCATGTGCAAGCCAATAAAGGTGCTGGGCGACCAGCGCCAGCATGTGCACGGCAACTGGAAGCTTTACGCGGAGAACACGCGCGACCCTTATCACGCAAGTCTGCTCCACCTGTTCCACAACACTTTCGGACTGTACCGTTCGACACAGACGGGCAAAAGCGTGATGGACGCGAACAAGCGTCATTCGCTGCTCTACTCAATCGCTGCCAGCAACGACGATGCTGCGGATAAGCAGGCCTATGGGGATTCCCGCACCTTTGACACAGAGTTCAAGCTGCAGGACATGTCGCTCCTTAAAGGTCGGCAGGAATTCGATGATGGCATAACCCTCGTAATCCTCGCAGTATTCCCGAACCTGGTGCTCCAGCAGATTCAGAACACCCTGGCGGTGCGGCAGACCGTAACCAGGGGCACCGACGGCTTCGAGCTTGTCTGGACCCATTTCGGCTACGCTGATGATGATGCAGAGATGCAGGCTATTCGGCAAAAGCAAACCAACCTGATCGGTCCGGCCGGGCTGGTATCCATGGAAGATGGTGAAGCTGTCGAAATCGTCCAAAGGGCCATCATCGGCGAAACGGAAGCAGAATCGTACATCGCCATGGGCGGAGGCCGTGCGGAGGATGCAGATCACCTGGTCACCGAGGGTTCAATCGTTGGATTCTGGGAAAACTACGAAAAGCTAGTGGGTTACGGAACCACGTCATGACGAAAACGATCGATTTCTATTTCGATTTCATCAGTCCGTTCAGCTACCTCGCGCAGGCGAAACTGCCTGATTTGGCCCGTAGGACCGGCTGTGTGATCGAATATTGGCCGATCGACATTCCGGAAGCGAAGATTGCTGCCGGAAACTATGGCCCGTCCAACCGTGAGGTTGCTCCAAAGATAAAGGTCCTGATGGCCGATCTGGAGCGCTGGGCGGCCAAGTACGAGGTGCCTTTGACCTTTCCCGCGAGCTTCGCCTGCGCAGATTGGAACTGTGCCACGCTTTATGCCCGCAGCCAAGACCAGGCCGAAGCATTTGTTACAGCGGCGTACCACCGGATCTGGGGACTCGGGATCGATCCGCGCGATCAGAATGAGTTGCGCGGTTGTGCCGAAGACGTCGGCCTCGATGCCGATGCACTGTGTGAATTCGTCGCTTCACCCGCGGGCCAGGGCGAATATCGCAAGGTGCGTACGCAAGCCTACCAGCGGGGCGTATTCGGCGCGCCGATGATGTTTGTCGATGATAAGATATTCTGGGGCAATGATCGCCTCGATTTTCTTGAAAGTTATCTTCTTACTTAAAAGAAAGCATAAATTTTACAAGCGGATAATGCGGTTGGGAGGGTCTTAAGTGTGGGTGAAAAAATATCGTCGCTATCAACAGCATGGCGCCTGGCTGCGCGCGATGGAAACCCGCTCCTAAGAGACAGGATATTTTCTAACTGAATTTCTCACAGAATCAAATTTATAAAAAAAAATTACGGGAGAGAGTAATGACTAAAAATAGATACACAGGTAACAGAGCATTGCTCCTGGCTGGCAGCGGCTTGGCTATGGTCATGTCATCGGCCCCAGCCTGGGGTCAGGATGCGGGAAATGACGATACAGCCGTCGAGCAGAGCAGTGGCGGTCTCGACGAAATTGTGGTCACCGCACGCAAACGTGAAGAAAATGCGCAAGACACCCCGATCGCAATTACCGCGATGAGCGGGGAAATGATTGAAGACCGGCAAATCCTCAACGTCGCGCAGGTTGCGTCCTTTGCGCCGAACGTCAACATCCAACCGGTTGGGAATATCTCCGGATCAAGCGCCTCGCTCACCGCCTTTATCCGAGGCGTTGGCCAGACCGATTTCAATATCACGGTAGACCCTGGCGTGGGCATCTATGTTGATGGCGTTTACGTCTCTCGGTCGGTTGGCGGCCTGCTCGACCTGGCCGATATCGGAAGTGTACAGATCCTTCGCGGCCCGCAGGGAACGCTCTTCGGCAAGA
>JAKFWB010000452.1 GCA_021732945.1 Porphyrobacter sp. | reverse complement strand
GAGACAGCCGCTGGTTTCCGGCTCGCCCCCGAAGCAGGCATTTTCACAAAGATGGCTGAGCGGGCCGAAGCGCTGCGCAGTGATCGCAAGGACGGTTATGATTTCGCGGGCAAACGCTTTTTCAAAATGTCACTGGGTGAAGTAGCCAATCCCGAAGACGATTACCTATTCGATGAGGCCATTGAAGGCGGCTTCGTCCATATGGGTGACGATGGCGGCATGGATTGGTCAGAACCTATATTCACAACCAAAGAGTTGATGATTGCTGGCTACGCCGAGCGGCATCCGGAACTGCCGGTGCAGCACCCGAACAACGGCATCATCGAATTCCCTTTCCGCCTTCGCGCCCGGGCGCGCATCGGCGATATTATCGTCGTCAGCAAAGGGAATTTGCTGTTTCGCGCCATTGGCGAAGTTACCGGAGAGTATCACCAGGTACCGCGCGAAAATGACGATTATACAATGCGGCGCGCGGTGAAATGGTTGTGGGTTGATCGTGACGGGGTTAGCCATGATGTGATTTATGGTAAGCGGTTTTCGCAGCGCACCATCTATGAATTCACCGATTCCGAACTCAAGCTGGAGGCAATCGGTGCGCTGATCGATAGCGGGCGCGATGGTCCAGATGCTGGTCCAATCAAACAGTTCGTGCTCATCATTGATGAAATCAACCGCGCCAATGTGTCCAAGGTATTCGGTGAGTTGATCACGCTGTTAGAACCCGACAAACGGGCGGGCATGGACAACGCACTTTCGGTGACTCTGCCCTATTCGAAGCGGCAGTTTTCCGTGCCGGCCAACCTCCATGTGATTGGCACTATGAATACCGCCGACCGGTCCATCGCGTTGTTGGACACAGCCTTGCGGCGGCGATTCAATTTTCGGGAGATGGCTCCAGAACCTGGCCTGCTGGTGGATGCCAGCAAACGGACAGGGATTGATCTCGTGCGCGTTCTGACCACCATCAATCAGCGGATCGAGTATCTCATCGACCGGGAACACCGCATCGGCCACGCCTTTTTCATCGGTTGCGAGACAGCCGAACAAGTTCATGCCGCCATGCGCGACAAGGTTATTCCGCTATTGCAGGAATACTTCTTCGAGGACTGGAGCCGTATCCATGGGGTGCTCGGTGACGGCTTCATCGGATCCGTTACCCTGAAGTGCCCACTTGGCGAGGGTGAGGATCGCAAGAGCTGGTTCGTGCGCCTGGAAAAGCAGCCGGACGGAAGCGATCGTTTTCCTCACGATGCATTCGCGCAGTTGATCGGCAAGGTTGCAGGCGTTGCGGCAGAGTCCCGCGAATGATCGACGAACTGGCCAGCCATCTCCTTCCCGGTGTGCCTGTCGAGCGGGTTGCTACTGCGCTCGGCGCGGCGGCAGGCCAAGAGTTGGCCTCGGGCAAGTTTGGCAGTCCCGAAAGCAGCTCGGCTCTGGCGGTCAATGGTTTCGGACCCTTTCTCGAAAGTCCGGGCACGTTGCCGCCGTTTCCGGGCATTCATGATCTCGATTGGCCCGCACTGACCGTTGATATTGAGCGTCAGATGCGTTTCCCTTGGGCGGGTGGCCGTCACCCTTGGCTAGATGCGGCTGTCGAAACTGCGACACAGCTGATCGGCGTTGAATCGAAGCGCTTCGAGCCTTTCCGCGATTCCAAGCTGGCAAAACTGTCGCCCAAATACTCTTCGCACCATTGGGATGAGGGTATGGAGCCTTGGTGCACGATGCGTGACCACTTGCTGGCGGAACCAGCGGCCTTCCGTCATCTAGATGCGGCGCAACTGGTGAAGCACGGCTATGGTTTGGTGACCGAGGCAAAGCGACGGGGAAAGTCGCCGGTGCTGCTCTACCTCTTTGCTGAGCCTACGAAAGGCCGCGACATTCGAGCCCAAGCATTTACCGACCACCGCTCCGAAATCGCCAGGTTCGCCGGAGGGGTAGCCGACTCAATGGTCCGCTTCGTCGCTTGTTCATGGCGTGAATGGCTGACCAGCTTCCCACCAAGCCTGTCCGATCATGCTGATCGCGTCATTGCCCGGTTCCACCCGTGATGCATCTGACCGTCCACGAATGGGGGCGCATCAGCGTGCACAACGGCACCGCTCCGGCCCCCGAACGGGCATTTGCCCGTGGTCAGGCGAATGCCTTACTGTTGGCCGCCCGGTCACACACATTAGCCAACCGTTCCGGCACCAATATTCTTGTCGACCGATATAGCGACATTTGGGCGCAGCAGGTTGTCGGCGTGATTGCCGCGCCCGGGTGCAGTCTTGAGATATTGCCCAAGATCGATGCTGCGTCGGATGAGAATGATGAGACAATCCGCACCCGCCTTGTCTCTATGCTCGACGTCGCGCTCGGGCTCAAACTCGGCGATGGGCACGCCCTGGCTATGGCGCGGCAAAATGAAACCCTGCTCGACATCCTGATCCGCTTATTCGCTGATCGCCTGCTGGCTGAGGCCCGGCGCGGCCTTCCCCGCGCCTACTTGGCGCAGGAGGAGGATCTCGCCGCGTTGCGCGGACGGCTCGATATCATTCGCCAATTCTCCCACAATGCGGTGAGGCCTGACCGGCTGGCCTGCCGGTTCGATGCACTGTTGCCGGATACCCCGTTGCTGCGCGTCATGAAAGCATGTGTCCTGATGTTGCGCCGCCACGCCCGAGTTCTGGAGACGCAGCGCCGTCTTGATGAGTTGCGATTTCTCCTCGCCGAGGTCAGCGACGTTCCAGTCAATGCTCTGCCATGGGCGCAGGTGCGGATAGATCGGACCAATCGCCGCTGGGAGACGCTTTACGGGCTAGCAAAGCTGTTTTTGAAGCGTGAATGGCAACGCACCAACCACGACGCAAAGGCGGGCCAGGGGATCACCCTGTTGTTCGCCATGAACGACTTGTTCGAGGCCTACATCGCCGCACTTGCGCGGCGTGCGCTGCTGGGTAGCGATCTGACGGTCCATTCGCAGGGCGGATTGCGCTATTGTCTGATGGAGGAGGGCGAAAGCGGCAAAGAACGCTTCCAGACGACACCGGACATTCTCATCAAGCGGAATGGGCAGGTCGTGATGGTGATCGATACCAAATGGAAGCTCATCGGCCGAAACCCTGAAGACAAGAAGCGCGGCGTTTCGCAGTCCGATGTTTATCAGATGATGGCTTATGCCCGGCTGTATCGGTGTCGGGAGGTGATGCTGCTCTATCCACATCATGGCGGGCTCGGCGGCGCGGCGCTGGATGCAGGTTACGGCATGATGGAAGGCGATGAACGCCTGCGGATTGCAAGTGTTGATCTGGTTGCTGGCAAAGGTGCGGTCGTGCAACAACTGGCGGCGCTGATTGCACCTGCCATGGCAGCGTCGTTGGCTGCGGCTTGATTCGGTTTTTCGCCGCTCTCAGGGCAGGAAATTGTCGGCGGGTCGCAAAATAAATTTTTGTGTCGCGGATTGATCTGAAATAGATCGTCCGCAGCGACTTGAGTCCTCATCGAGGACCAACGCCGGTGCCGAGACGGTATTTTGGACGGTATCGTGCGCCGAAAAATCGCAATAAAGCATTGCGATATAACGCTTTGTCGACACATCACGGTCCCTCTTCTGGCACCAAAACTCCTGCGGGAGTAGTATCGAGAATCTTGGAAAACCGCAAAGATTTGCCATTTTTGGCTGGATGGGGCGCGCTGCCCTACCAGCCTATTCCGCGGCGAAGCCCGCGCGGGTCCGGTTGGCGATGGCGACGAGCGAGAGCATCACCGGCACTTCAACCAGCACCCCGACAACCGTCGCCAGCGCGGCGCCGCTTCCCAGCCCGAACAGCCCAATGGCGACCGCCACCACAAGCTCGAAGAAGTTCGATGTGC
>JAKFWB010000214.1 GCA_021732945.1 Porphyrobacter sp. | reverse complement strand
TTGTGTGCCGCCCTGCAAATCATCAATCACCTCCAGGACTGCGCCAAGGATCGGCGCAATCTCGACCGGGTCTACCTCCCGCTCGATTGTCTGGCGCGACATGGCACCTCTGTAGAAGCGCTCGATACGCCGGTGGCCAGCACGGCGCTGCGGGCGGTTATTGCTGACCTTAGAAAAGACACGGGGCAATTGCTGGACGAAGCCGCAGCCTTCTCGGCTGCGATTCGCGACCGGCGACTTGGGATGGAAGTGGCAATGATCAATGCTCTCGCGCGCAAGCTGCTCGATCTGCTGCAGCGGCGTGATCCGTTGTCGCAAAATGTGCATCTCGGCAAGTTCGTCGCTGCCCGGATCGGGTTAGGTGCCGCGATCCGCAGGCTGGTGTGGGTCCGATGAGCATCGCCGCCCCGCAAAGCGCGATCACGCCGGCCGGCCAAGCCGCCGGGAGCAGCTTCTATGCCGGCATGCGCGTCCTGCCGCGGCCGCGCCGCGAGGCAATGTACGCCATCTACGCCTTTTGCCGCGCGGTTGACGATATTGCGGACGATCAGGCGGGTGACACCGTTAGCCGAGCCCGCGCGCTTGAGGGCTGGCGTGACGATATTGATGCGCTCTACGCCGGCAGGGCCGCTGGTCAGGCCGAACTGCTGCGCGAGGCGGTCGCGCGCTTCGACCTTGCACAGGTCGATCTTCACGCAGTGATCGACGGGATGGCGATGGACGTGGCCGAGGATATCCGCTGGCCCGATATGGCGACGCTCGATCTCTATTGCGACCGGGTCGCTTCAGCGGTCGGTCGCCTCTCGGTCAAAACGTTCGGCATGGACGAGGAGCCGGGCAAGGCTCTGGCGCATCACCTTGGCCGCGCACTGCAATTGACCAACATACTGCGCGACATCGACGAGGATGCCGCGATCGGCCGGGTCTATCTCCGCCGCGAGGCGCTGGCTGCGGCCGGGATCGTGCCCGAAACGCCAGCCCAGGTCGCAGCCCACCCGGGCATCGACACCGCGGCACGCATCCTCGCCGCCGACGCACACCGTCATTTCGACGCCGCCCGAACGCTCCTGTCAGGCCGGCAAAAAGGGCATCTGATCGCGCCGCGGCTGATGGAGGTCGCCTATGCCCGTCTGCTGCGGCAGATGGAACGCGATGGCTGGACCGCACCGCGCACCCGCCCGCGCACCAACAAACTGCGTCTGATCCTTTCGGTTGTGTGGCTGAGTCTGTTCCAGTGATCGCGCAGACGCGAGACCGGAACCGTTGGGGCAAGGCCGGTGAGGTGCCGCAAGCGTGACATCCGGGCACACCGTGCACGTGATCGGCGCAGGGCTCGCCGGGCTGTCAGCCGCCGTCGAACTGACCCGGCGGGGTGCGCAAGTGATCCTGCACGAAGCGACTCCGCGCGCGGGCGGGCGATGCCGCAGCTATTTCGACCGGACGCTGGGGCAAACGGTCGACAACGGCAACCACTTCGTTTTCTCGGGCAATGAGGCGGTCCGGCGCTATCTTGGCGAGCTGGGTACGGCTGACCAGCTGGAAGGTCCGGCGCATGCCGACTTCGCTTTTCATGACCTGAGCGACGGCTCGCGTTGGACCCTTGCGGTCAATGACGGTCCGCTGCCCTGGTGGGTGTTCGATGCCCGCCGGAGGACACCTGGCACGACGCTCGCCGAACATCTCGCGCTGGCCCGCCTCGCGCTGAGCCGGCGTGGCCCTGCGACGATCGCCGATCGGGTCGACAGCAATGGGACTTTCTGGGACCGGGTGGTCGATCCGATGATGCTCGCCGTGCTCAACTGCCCGCCGTCCGAGGGCTCGGCGTGGCTGGCTTGGCGGTTTCTGCGTGAATCCTTCGCGCGCGGCGGGCGCGCCTGCCGGACAATGGTGGCGGTGCCGACGCTTGATGCGGTGTTCATCGATCCGGCGCTGGCGTGGCTCCGCGCGCGCCAGGTGCCGGTGCACTTCGGCGCTCGGTTGCGTGACCTCAAAATGGACGGCGATCATGTCGTCGCGCTCGATTTCGGGGCAGGGCCAGAGGCGGTAGGAGATGCCGCAGTCGTCCTCGCCGTGCCGCCATGGGTCGCGCAAGAACTGATTGCCGATCTGGTGGTGCCGGATCGCTTTTGCGCGATCCTCAACGCGCATTTCGCCTGCGCTCCGCCGCCTGGCGCACGCCCCATCACCGCGCTCATCGGCGGGACCGCTCAGTGGGTGGTGTGCCATGCCGGCCGGATCTCGGTCACGATCAGCGGCGCCGATGACATCATCGATCTGGATCGCGAAGCGCTTGCTGCGCGGATATGGAAAGACATCGCCGCAACACTGGGCTGCGAAGCGCCGATGCCGACGTATCAGATCGTCAAGGAAAAGCGCGCGACCTTCGCCGCGACCCCGGCGCAGGATGCCCGCCGCCCGGCGGCGCGGACGCGCTGGCGCAACCTGTTCCTCGCGGGGGACTGGACCCAGACCGGCCTGCCTGCAACCATCGAGGGCGCGCTCCGCTCGGGCGAGGCTGCGGCGCAACTGGCAGAGGCAAGCTGGAGGGGATGAGCAAGCCATGATGAACACCGCAGCCCAGGACCGCGCCGATCTCATCGACACCGCAGACCGCGCCGCCGCGCGCGCTGCGGATGCCCTGTCCGCGCTGCAACGCGACGATGGACATTGGCTGTTCGAGCTCGAAGCCGATGCCACGATTCCGGCCGAATACATTCTACTGCGCCACTATCTCGCTGAACCGGTCGATAGGGAGCTGGAGGGCAAGATCGCGCGCTATCTCAGGCGCATCCAGTCTGATGTGCATGACGGCTGGCCGCTTTATCATGGCGGCGATTTCGATGTCTCGGCGACGATCAAGGCCTATTATGCGCTGAAGATGATCGGCGATGCGCCCGACGCGCCGCACATGGCGCGGGCACGCGCATCCGTGCTGGCAGCGGGCGGTGCGGAAGCGTGCAACGTTTTCACCAAGATTCAGCTGGCGCTGTTCGGTGCCGGACCATGGAGCGTGGTGCCGACCATGCCGGTTGAGCTCATCCTGCTGCCGCGCTGGTTCCCGGTGCACCTTTCCAAGATGTCCTACTGGGCGCGCACCGTGATCGTGCCGCTGCTGGTGCTGGCGGCCAAACGGCCACTGGCGCGCAATCCGCAGGGCATTATGGTAGACGAGCTCTACACCGGCCTCCGCGCATCGCTTGCCACCCAAGCGACGGATGCAAAACAGGTGTGGCGCGCAGCGTTCGGCGCGCTCGATGCGATGCTGAAGCGCGCCGAGCCGCTGTGGCCACAGCGCTTGCGGGCACGGGCGGTGCAGGCCTGTGTCGATTTCGTCGTCACCCGCCTCAATGGCGAGGACGGCCTTGGCGCGATCTACCCCGCCATGGCGAACAGCGTAATGATGTTCGATTGCCTCGGCTATCCGCCCGATCACCCGCACCGCGCCATCGCCCGCGCCAGCGTCGAGAAGCTGCTCGTGGTGGGCTAGGAGGAGGCCTATTGCCAGCCCTGCCTCTCCCCGGTGTGGGACACCGCGCTAGCGGCGCACGCCATGCTCGAGGCGGGTGGCCCAGCCCATGAAGCCCGCGCGCTCGCGGCGCTCGACTGGCTCAAACCGCTGCAGGAGCTGGAGGTCAGGGGCGACTGGGCCGAGGTAAGGCCTGATGTCCGCCCCGGTGGCTGGGCGTTCCAATATGCAAACGCGCATTATCCCGACCTCGATGATACTGCCGTTGTGGTCATGGCGATGGCGCGCACGCGCGGCTTGTCGGGTGACCGCTTTCAGGAGGCAATCTCGCGCGGCGCCGAATGGACCATGGGCCTGCAATCGCGCGATGGCGGGTGGGGCGCGTTCGATGCCGACAACAGCT
>JAKFWB010000096.1 GCA_021732945.1 Porphyrobacter sp. | reverse complement strand
TTGTGCTGTTTCTGGTCAACGGCATGCGCATCCGCCGCGGCGAGATTGCACGGGGGCTGGCGAATTGGCGCTATTTCGGGCCGCTGTGATGCCAGACTGGGAGCCGGCGATCCGGCCGCTGCGCTGGAAACCTATGCGCTCGCCGTGAAGGTCAAGCGCCCGTGGCCGATGACCCGGCGTGCAGTGCTCGCCTATCGGCAGGCTGGGGATGAGCTGGCCGCAGACACTCTGCTGGCCCGGCATGTCGGCGGGGAACCCAATTTGCCATCAGCTCTGTTTGCGCTGGCAGAGCGGCAGGCAGAACAGGGCGAATGGGGCCGCGCGGCGCTGTTGCTCGATCATGCGATGGCGCTGGGCGGGGCGCATGATCCGGCGCTGCTGACGCTGCGCCTCAGGGCCGCCCGCGCGCTTGATGATGCGGGCGATGTGCGCCGCTTTGCCGCGATGCTGGCAGAGGTGCGTCCGCTTTTGCTGACCCGACCTTAGCTTTCCATCCTCACCCACGCTCGACAAGCAGGGCGAGGCAGGGCAGGGCGCTCTCCCTGATGTCTCAACCGCATTTTCTTGCCCGCTTGCCCTTTCTGGCCGACCCGATGATCGCCGTGTTGGTCTGCATGACCACGCTTGCCTTGGTGCTGCCTGCCACGGGCGAGGCGCGCGATTGGGCCAGCTTGGTTTCGAATGCCGGGATATTTGTGCTGTTTCTGGTCAACGGCATGCGCATCCGCCGCGGCGAGATTGCACGGGGGCTGGCGAATTGGCGCTATTTCGGGCCGCTGATGCTGTTTGTCTTTGCGGGCATGGCGGCGGCTGGTGTGGGCTTTGCGGCGCTGGCGGGAACGGTCCTGCCGCCGCTGGTGGCTTTGGGCTTCGTCTACCTCGGCTGCCTGCCATCCACGGTGCAATCGGCGACGAGTTACACCAGTCTGGCGAACGGCAATGTCGCGCTGGCAGTGGTGGGGGCGGCGCTCATCAACATTGCGGGCGTCTTCGTCAGCGCGCCACTGTTCGCGCTGCTGGGCGGCAGCGGCGCAGGGGATATCGGCAGCGAAGCGATCTTCCGTATCGGTTTGATCCTGATCTTGCCTTTCGTCATCGGGCAGGTGGTGCAGGACCGGGTGATTGAGCGGATCGCCGCCCACCGCGCACGGATCGCTTGGCTTGACCGCGTGGTGATAGGCATGGCGGTCTATGTTGCATTTTCGGGTGCGGTCGAGCGGGGATTGGTGATGTTGCTGGTGCCCGGCGATTGGTTCGCCCTTATCGCATTGGTGTTGGTGATGCTGGCGCTGGCGCTGGGCGCGGCGTGGGCGGTGAGCGGCGCGCTGAACCTTGCGCGCGCAGACCGGATCGCGTTTCTGTTCGCCGGATCGCAGAAAAGCGTCGCCATCGGCGCGCCGCTCGCTGCGATCCTGTTTCCGCCTTCAGCAGCGGGGTTCGTAATCGCCCCGCTGCTATTGTACCATCTGGCGCAGCTGGTGCTGGCCGCGCCGCTGGCTATGCGTCTGGCACGGGGTTAGCGGCTGCCTCGCCTTTGGCGTGTCGCACCGACCACCAGAACGACAGGCCGATCAGGATCGCTCCGATCAATCCGGTGATCGTTTCGGGGATATGCACTACCGCTGACACCAGCATGATCCCGCCCAGCACCACAATCGCCCAGAATGCGCCGTTTTCGAGAAAGCGATACTCTGACAGCGTCCCCTGCTTGACCAGATGCACGGTCATTGAGCGCACGAACATCGCGCCAATCGACAGGCCCAGCGCGATCACGATCATGTTGTTCGACAGTGCGAAAGCCCCGATCACCCCGTCAAAGCTGAAGCTCGCATCAAGGATGTTGAGGTAGATAAACCCACCCAGTCCGCTGCGCACTACCGCGCCCGCCAGTCTTGCGGCTTCCTCGCGCATTTCGAGCCAGTGGCTCACCGCTTCCACCGCGATATAGGTCACCAAGCCGAGCATCCCTGCGACCAGGAAGGTGTGGGCTTCCTCTACAGACAGGAACGTCGAAATCCCCCACATCGTCAGCAGCAGGATCGCGATTTCAACCGCGGGCAGTGCCGACACCTTCGACAATGCGCGTTCGATCGCGCCGATCCAGTGCACTTCCTTGTCGGCGTCGAAGAAGAACTTCATCCCCACCATCGCGAGGAACGCGCCGCCGAACCCGGCGATGCCGATATGGGCGGAACTCACCAGCGCTTCATACTTCGCCGGATCGTTGAGCGAGAGGTTCAATGCCTCCATCGGCCCGATGCTCGCCGCAATCGCCACGATCGCGAGCGGGAATACGATCCGCATCCCGAACACGGCAAAGGCGATGCCCCAGGTCAGGAACCGCTTCTGCCAGACCTCATCCATTTCTTTCAGCACCGAGGCGTTGACCACCGCGTTGTCAAAGCTGAGCGAGATTTCAAGCACCGAGAGGATCGCCACGATCCATAGCACTTCGGCCATGCCTATCAGCGTGCCTGAACTGGCAAAGCCATACCATCCTGCAAGGCCAAGGCAGATGATGGTGAAGATCAGCGAACCAGTGTAGAATCGGAGCATCGTCTGCATGGCAGGGGGTTTGGAACCTTATGAGAAGAGGAGAGAGGTTGCTCAGCCTTTGGGCTGATAGGTCTGGTCTTCGCCGGGAAAGGCGCGGGCGCGCACTTCTTCGGCGTATTGGGCGACAGTGCGGTCGATCACCCCGGCAATATCCTCGTACCGCTTCACAAAGCGCGGCACACGTTCGAACATGCCGAGCATGTCTTCGGTCACCAGCACCTGTCCATCACACTGCGCCGAAGCGCCGATGCCGATGGTGGGGCAGGCGACTGCCTTGGTCGCGGCAATCGCGATCGGTTCCACCACGCCTTCGATCACGATTGCGAAGGCGCCGGCCTGATCGAGTGCGATGGCATCGCTGACGATCTTCTCCGCTTCAGCATCAGACCGTCCGCGCGCGCCGTAACCGCCCAGCACATTGACCGCCTGCGGGGTCAGGCCGACATGGCCCATCACTGGAATGCCACGTTGGTTGAGGAACGCGATCGTCGGTGCCATCGCCGCCCCGCCTTCCAGCTTCACTGCCGCCGCGCCGGTCTGCTTCAGCAGGAACGCCGCGCTTTCAAACGCCTGTTCGGGGGAGGCTTCGTAGCTGCCGAACGGCATATCGATCACGACCACCGAATGATAGCTGCCGCGCACCACCGCCGCACCGTGGTTCGCCATCATTTCCAGTGTCACCGGGATGGTCGAGGGCAGGCCGTAAATCACCTGACCGAGCGAATCCCCCACCAGCAACAGATCACAATGCGCGTCGAGCAATTGCGCCTGCCGCGCGGTATAGGCGGTCAGCATCACCAATGGCTCGGCTGTCACCCCGCCGCTTTTGCGCGCGTGGATGCCGGGCACGGTGAGCCGCCGCATCGGTTGCGGGGTCGGGTTGGCCCGGCTGGTGCTGGTGTCGAGCTGAAAGGTCGTGGACATGGGCCAAGCCTCTAGCGGCTGCGCGCGCCGGGGGAAAGAGCGCGCTTTCGACTTGTGTTGCGGGCCTGTTACGCTAGCTTGCCGCCCATGTGATCGCGCTGGGGATTGGCTGGCGATCAGTGGGAGACCTATTCCAGATGTTTCTTGACAGAGTAAAGCCGCGCGCCGGGATGGCGTGCAAGGGGGAATGGTAATGACCGGTGCACCCAATCGGACCGTGTTGCAGCGGATGTTCGCGCGCAAATCGATTGCGCAAGTCCAGCATGAAACCCAGAACAGCGAGCTAAAGCGATCGCTTGGCAAGTGGAACCTGCTGCTGCTGGGCGTGGGCTGCATCATAGGGGCGGGCATCTTCGTGCGCACCGGCAGCGCAGCGGCGCTGCATGCGGGGCCAGCGGTGCTGCTG
>JAKFWB010000098.1 GCA_021732945.1 Porphyrobacter sp. | reverse complement strand
TGACTGCAGCCACAACGATCAGCGCAAAAATTGCCAAAAGTCCGATTTTCCAGTCGTCGTTTTCTAAAGTTGTGCCATCAGGGAGATCGTCGTCGTTTTCATACCAACGTGACCGGAAGTCTTTTCTCCAAAACCAATAGATGATGAACGCGATTGGTGCTCCGGCTAACGGGAAGATCAGCGGCCAAAACGATGCTCCGGCCATGCCGAAAACCGACAGCAGTGTCACAGCGATGTAGGCCGGAAGGACAGTCAGCAGCCCTACTGGCAAAGGTTGCGCGCAGGATGCTTCATCGGGTTCCGGCCATCCAAAAAGAGCGGCGCTGGCACTTGGATTGCCCGTGCCTACGATGAGGACCTTAGCAAGTACCGGATGAAGGCGCTCGGCGACTTCGGCACCGTAGCCCCAAACGAACGGTTCGCTCTGGCGAAGAAGGAGGCCGAAGCCTTCGCTGATCTGATCGAGACGGGCGGAGAGGTGCGCCGCGAAATCGAGACGGTCAAAGACGCGTGCGAGGATTACCTCACCGAGAAACCCGGCAAGATCACCGAGGGCGTTTTTCGGCGGCACGTCTATGATGATCCCCTCGCCGGGGTGCGGCTCGACAAACTGCGGAAGCATCACCTGAAGGCATGGCGGAAGCGCCTCGAAGATGCCCCCGCGATTGTGTCCCGCCCGAAAGATGGTCACCCGTGCTGCAAAACGCCATAAGTTTGACATCTCTAAGTTGCGCTTACAGTCTTCCAGATTGATAACATACATTATGTTAAATAATGCGCCGCAACTGTCCATGTAAACTGTGTCCTGTGTGACGCCAGAACGCTTCCAGTCAGCGCGAATGGAAATGCCCGGTGCCGGGCGAATGTCGCATGGCAAACCTCGTGAAGCTGCGCGAGATTATGATCTCTGCACAATTCAAGCCTGCGGAAAAGCGGGTCGGCGGCAGGCGAAGAGGAGAAAGGCAGCCTTTGGTGGTGTGGCGATGGCGTCGATGCCGCAACATTGCATGTCCGAGCTGGGAATGAGTGAGGGGCGCGGGACCGTGCGGGATGGCTCGAGCCGCTTGGCGCGAGAGCGAGCCAATTGCCAAGACAGCGGAATCTGCGCTGACTTGCAATTTCCGAATTGACTCGGATACCTTTATCTATGATCTTCAGATAGTAGGTTGATCACTCCACCGCCCATCTGTTGATCGCAGATTGGTTAGGTGGCGGATTTTTTAAATGACTTACGTGAGGGTCGCAATATGATCAGGACGCAGAATGGCGCGCTTCGCGTCAAACTTGGCATGTTTGTCTTTATGGCGGGCATGATTTGTTCTCCCGCAAGTGCGTCTTCGATTTTTGTGCTCCCCTCTTCTGCTTTGGTGGTGGCCTCGGCTTCGCTTCCGGTTGGAAGTCAGTGCTTGCAGTTAGCCTATGACCGAAACGGTAACCGGCTCAGCCGATCGTCATCAGTTATCTCAACTACTTCCGCTTCATGGGGGGCATCAGTCTATGGCTGCTCGCGCTGGGGGTAAGTGCCCTTTCGGATGATTTCATGGGGCCGGATGTTGCTTGATGAAAATAGAAATTCGATTTTGGGGCTAGGGTCGTGCGTTCATCTCAAGGTCTGTTCACCAACAAGTTGTCACAACTCGTTTTCGGTTTCCTTGTGCTTCTCGGGGCGACGGGTGTTCTACCGCTTTCGGGCGCATGGGCGCAAGCCAGCGAGGACGCAGTACCCATAGGGTGGAAATCGGGTGCTCAGCCATTTGATGTCATCTTTGAGTCCCCAGAGGCCGCGTGTGAGGCCCAATGGCAAGTCTATCAGGGCCACAACCCATCATCGCGGTTCGTGGGGATCAAGACCGATTCGGATAATTGGGGCCGCGTCAAATGCGTCTGGACCAGCTTCCAGTACCTGTGCCCGGAGCCTGGTCAGCTGGGCGGGATTGGCGCCTGCGGGACAGTCTTGCCAGGTGTTGCCGAAATTGCGTGCCCTTCGAACTATATCGCTACTCCCGATGGTCATTGCCGGCTGAACGCAGGCCGCGAACAGGCTTGCAATCCATGCGTCGACAACGGCAAGCCTAATCCCAAAACCAGCAATCCGGTGGTCATATCCACAGGCTCAAAGTATCTCGAAGCGCTCGACTACGCCTCCGCCGACGGCCTGTTTCGGATTGCCAGGCAATATCGCAGCTTTCAAGTCGGCCGCCCTTTTCAGAACCGGGTCCTCCCTCGCTCACAGCCCCGCGGCCTTCATGGTGCTTGGAACTTCGAATTCAGTCGTGAACTCCAGTTTGGCGTTTTTTCTGGGACGCCGACAGCACCCAATGCGACTGTTGCGATCCTTATGCCCGATGGCACGGGCCATGCGTTTGTTCTGAGATCTGACGGAACCTGGGCAGAAGAAGCAGGGTCGGTCTATGCTGGCTCGTCGGGCAATTTGAAAATAGAACTTCTTGGCACACTGCCTGCCGATCTCGCCACTCTTCGCGATGCCCCCACAACTTGGCGCCTGACTGACGAGGACGACAACGTCTGGATATTCGAGACCCGTTCGGGCCTGAACGGTGGCGCGTACGTTTATGGCTGGCCAACTTCAATGACAGCTAGGTCGGGATACGCGCAAACGTTCGCCTATGCGAACGACAGCAGCCTTGCTTCCCTGTCCGACAACTTGGGGAAAACGGCGACGTTCGAATGGGACAAGTTCGTCATTACAACCAACCCGACTCCTCTTGCAGGCTCAGAACCCGTCGCGTCGGCGGTATCGAAGATTAACCTGCCGGACGGGACCAGCCTTAACTATGCCTACGAAGACATCCCGCCACCCAACCGAATCGCCGTGTTCGGGGGCCCAAAATGGCAATCCCCAAGCGGTGGCGGGGCAGCGCCCGGCGGTGCGCGCGCCTACTTTTCGTTCATTCCGAAGGTAAAGCGCCTTGCAAGCGTGGAACGCCGCTCTGCCAGCGGACAAGTGCTCGATTCAGTTGATTATCTTCATGAAAATCAAACATTCGGTAGGAACATCACCGGCATTATCGATAACCGCGATGAGCGTGTGGCGACGTTTGCTTACGACGCCGCGGGGCGGGTCGTCACAAGCGAGCTTGCAGGCGGAGCGGAGCGCAATACCTTTGCCTATGGCATGAGCGGGGTTGCTCGCACGCGCACGGTCACAAACGAGCTCGGCAAGCGTCACAATTATACCTTCGGCGAGTTTTCTTCGGCCCGCCGCGAGTACCAACTGACCTCGATCACTGGCGATGCATCGGCGTCCACGCCAGCAACGTCGACCGCGCTTGGTTACGCTGGCGGAACGTTCCTTGCGAGTACGACCGATGCGGAAGGACGGGTGGTCACGACAACGCGGGACACGCGCGGTCGGCCCATCACTATCGTAGAGGCGAGCGGAACCCCGCATCAGCGCACGACGACCATCTCCTGGCACCCGACCTTCAATGTGCCGGTCACGATCATAACTGAGCGGCTCACCGAAACCCTGAGCTACGATGCGCAAGGCCGTCTGATCTCGCTGACGATGACCGACACGACCAGCCACACAGTCCCCTATTCGACCAACGGACAATCGCGCACCTACACCTATAGCTGGGATGCGAAGGGCCGAATGCTGTCGCAAAATGGACCGCTCGCTGCCGTCGGTGGGCAGGATGATCTGGCGACATACACTTATGATGCCGCCGGTAACATGCTGACGATGATCAATGGACTGGCGCAGGTGAGCACCTATGCCGGGCATGATGCCAATGGCCGCCCGGCTTCGATGACAGACCCCAATGGTGTCGTGACCACCTTCGCCTATGATCCGCTCGGCCGGATCGCTGGGATCACGGTGAAGCATCCGACCAATCCGGCGCTCGATGCGACCACAACGATGGTGT
>JAKFWB010000165.1 GCA_021732945.1 Porphyrobacter sp. | reverse complement strand
TGGCGGCAGCGGCCTGCATCACGCGGCGACCCGTGGCGGTCGATCCGGTGAAGACGAGGTGGTCAAACGGTAGCGAGGAAAACGCGGCCGCCACTTCCGGACTGCCGGTAACCACAGCGACCTCTTATGGCGCGAAATATTCTGCCGTCAGCTCCGCCATTAGCTCGCTGGTGCGCTCGGTGAATTCCGACGGCTTGATCATCGCGCGGTTGCCAGCGGCGAGCACTTGCATCAGCGGCCCGAACGCAAGCTGCACCGGGAAGTTCCACGGCGACAGGATGCCAATCACGCCCTTGGGTTCGAACCGCAATTCGGCCCTCGCACCGAGCAAGCCGAGCGGGAATTGCACCTTGCGCTTTTCGGTCTTGGCCCAGCCATCAATATGCTTCAGCGCATGATTGCCCGCGCCCACCGTGGCGGCAATATCGGTCAGCATGGATTGCTGGATCGAGCGACTGCCAAAGTCGGCGCTCATCGCCTTGGCGAAGGCCTCACCATGATCCTTCACGAGAGCGATGGCGCGCTTGATGCGGTCCTTGCGCTGCGACATCGGTTCCGGACGCGAGGCGGTGAAGGCGGCGCGTTGGCGCGCGAGCAGGGCTTCGAGTTCTTCGCGGCGGTCATCAGCCATGGTGGTCTCCCGAAAGACAAGGTGCGTTTTGATTTGCGACGCGTTGTCGCGCAAAGCCGTTCACCTGACAAGCCTGTTGCCCCGCAAGCCGCGCAATTGCCATTGCCGCATTGCAGCATTAGAGCCTGCTGCAACCATACTCCCCAGTTGGAAGGAACCCCGTCATGAGCACACTCTCCCCCGCCGATCCGGTTGTGATTCTGTCCTACGCCCGCACCCCGATGGGCGCGATGCAGGGAGCGCTGGCTGACGTATCCGCGACCGATCTCGGCGCGGTGGCTGTCAAGGCGGCAGTCGAGCGTGCGGGCGTTGCGGGCGGCGATATTGACCGCGCCTATATGGGCTGCGTGCTGCCGGCGGGCCTCGGTCAGGCCCCGGCGCGGCAGGCGGCGATCAAGGCGGGCCTGCCATTGTCGGTGCAGGCGACCACGGTCAACAAAGTGTGCGGATCGGGCATGCAGACCGTCATCATGGGCGCAGAGGCGCTTGCCAGCGGCACGATTGACGTGGTGGTTGCGGGCGGAATGGAGAGCATGACCAACGCGCCTTACCTGCTCAAGAAGCACCGTTCGGGTGCGCGGATGGGCCATGATACGGCCTATGATCACATGTTCCTTGATGGGCTGGAAGATGCCTACGAGCCGGGCCGAGCGATGGGCACCTTCGCGCAGGACACCGCCAATGCCTATCAGATGACCCGTGAAGACATGGACGCCTACACCATCGAATCACTCGCCCGCGCCAACCGCGCGATTGCCAGCGGCGCGTTCGCCGGTGAGGTGGTCCCGGTCACGGTCTCGACCCGCGCGGGCGATGTGGTGGTCGAGCATGACGAAGCTCCGGGCAAGGGCCGCCCGGACAAAATCCCGCAGCTGAAGCCCGCCTTTGCCAAGGACGGCACGATTACAGCGGCAACCTCCAGCTCGATTTCGGATGGTGCCGCCGCGCTGGTGCTTACCCGCGCCAGCGTCGCCGAAGCCAAAGGGCTAACCCCAGTTGCCCGCGTGGTCGCGACGGCCGCCCATGCGCAAGCTCCGGCGGACTTCACCACTGCGCCGATTCCGGCGATCCAGAAGGTGCTCGACCGCGCCGGGTGGAGCGTCGACGATGTCGATCTGTTCGAAGTCAACGAAGCCTTCGCCTGCGTGGCCATGTTCGCGATGCGTGATCTCGGCATTCCGCACGACAAGATCAATGTAAACGGCGGCGGCACGGCGCTCGGCCACCCGATTGGCGCAAGCGGCGCGCGGATTATCGTCACGCTGCTTGGCGCGTTGAAAGCACAAGGCAAGACCAAGGGCGTTGCCAGCCTGTGCATCGGCGGCGGGGAAGCGACCGCGATTGCGGTGGAACTGATCTGACGGGAGCGCGGGGCGGCGACCTATTCGCCGCCCCTATTCGTCACCCGGCAAAGCTTCCGTGCCCCACAGCCGGTCCCGGGCGACCCATCCCTTGCGGCCGGCCATATCAAGCTCGCACCAGGTATCGCGGCAGCGCTTGAGGCTGGCAACAACGCCGGGCTGCGCCCGCCAGCGCATCGGTGATGCCGTGGATGCCTCGGCCCGCACATCGGCCAGCGACGCGCCTTTTACCAGCACACTGCGCGCGGGGTTAAGCTGGCTCGAAGCGATCCACCCCTGCGCCCCTTCGGGGTCCTCAACCAACCGCCAGCCTTCGCGCACGCGCAGCACTTTCACTGGCAGGCCTTTGCGCTTGTAGACCCATTCAATCGGGTATTCCTCGCTCGGCCCGACGCGCATCCGCACCTCATCATAGCGGAGCGACGCCCAATAGGGCAGCGCCCGTTCCTGCGCGGCGAGCGGACGGGTCCCGAGCGTGGCAATCACCAGCACCATCAGGCTGAGCGCGGCGAGAAATCGAAATCCTTGCATGCGGAAAGCGATAGCGCCTTACGCCTTGCAAATTCAAGCCGCCGATACCGGATCACGCCTTGACCGCGCGGCCCATGTGGCATTAGCCGACAATCATGACTGTCCGCCCGCCCCGCCCGCTTTCAGATCGCCCACGCGTGATCGTCACCCGCCACCTGATGCCCGCAGTTGAGGCGCGGATGCGCGAATTGTTCAATGTGGTGCTGAACGATGCGGACGTGCCGCTGACCCGCGAACAACTCGCCGCCACAATGCAGGATTGCGATGTACTGGTGCCGACGGTGACCGACCGGATCGACGCCGACCTGATCGCGGGCGCCAGCGAGCGACTGGGCCTGATCGCCAATTTTGGCGCGGGCACAGAGCATATTGATCTCGCGGCGGCAGCCGCACGCCGCATTCTCGTGACCAACACGCCGGGCGTGTTTACCGACGACACCGCCGATATTGCCATGGCCGGGATCATTGGCGTGCCGCGCCGGATTCGCGAAGGCACGGGCCTGATCCGCAGCGGCAAATGGACCGGATGGGCGTCTTCGGGCCTGCTCGGGCGCAAGCTGGCGGGCAAGGTGCTCGGCATCATCGGCATGGGGCGGATTGGCCAAGCGGTCGCCCACCGCGCCCGCGCCTTCGGGCTGGAAATCGCATACACCAACCGCAAACCCCTGCCTGAGGCGCTCGAACGGATGCTCGGCGCGCGCTATGTGGCGGATGTCGATGCGCTGATGGCTGAGGCGGATATCCTCACCCTGCACTGCCCGCTGACAGAGGAGACGCGTCACCTCGTTGATGCACGCCGGATCGCGTTGATGAAGCCGGGCAGCAGCATCATCAACACCGCGCGGGGCGAGTTGATGGATCAGGAGGCGCTGATCGCGGCGCTGGAGTCGGGCCACCTCGCAGGCGCAGGGCTGGACGTGTATCCGGACGAGCCCCACGTCGATCCGCGCCTTATCGCCCATCCCAACGTGATGACCCTCCCCCACATCGGCAGCGCGACGGCTGAGGGGCGCGAGGATTCGGGCCACAAGGTGATCGCCAATATCCGCATGTGGGCCGATGGGCACCGCCCGCCCGATCAGGTGCTGACGGCGCTGATCTGATCGGCGGCTTTACAGTTGCGAGGATCGCGGCATACTCGCGGTCATGGCAGGCTCGACCACCGCAAGTGACCTTTGCACCCAATGCGGGCTGTGTTGCAGCGGTGCCCTGTTCGATTTCGGCCCGCTCAACCCGGACGAGGTGCCGCAGGCTCGGATCAACGGGCTGGCGGTGCTGGCAGAAGCGGGCAAATTTGGCTTTGCCCAGCCCTGTCCTGCCTTGGACGGCGCGCATTGTCGCATTTACTCTAGCCGCCCGGACACGTGCCGCACCTT
>JAKFWB010000168.1 GCA_021732945.1 Porphyrobacter sp. | reverse complement strand
TGCCTTCACCGACCGGACCAACAACCAGATGCTCGCCGCGCTTCCTGGCCGTGTGGGTGATGGCGGCGCGCGCACCATTACCAACACCGCGTCCAATGGGACCACCGCGACGCAGGCGACCTTGGTCGGCGCTGCGGCGACCACCGCGACGGTCCGCCGCTTCCTGACCGGACCGAGCGAGGCGGAAATCACCGGCGTGGACACCACCCCCGATGGCCGGACCTTGTTTGTCGGAATTCAGCACCCCGGTGAAGATGCGGCCGATCCTAACCAGCCATCAAGCAATTGGCCTGCCAACCAGAACGGCGCTGCACCCGGCGTACGTCCGCGTTCGAGTGTCGTCGCGGTGACCCGCGCTGACGGGGGCATTGTCGGGCTTTAGTCCCGGGCAGCAAATCGCCAAAGCACCCATTGAGAGGGGCGGAGCAGCATGGGCGCTGCTCTGCCCCTCTTGCATTCGCGGTTGGGCGAGCGTATTAGCGGGCACGTCTTTTCCGACATTGGTAGCAGATCATGCCCCTCCGGCGACCTTGTCCCGGGCGGCGCGACCCCCTACCTGAAACCCGGTCGGCGAAGAAGCAGGCATTACGCGAAGGAAACGGGCTATCATGGCCGAACAGAACATTCCCGCAAAGGACGCGGCAGAAGACAAGAAGCGCAAGACGTCGCCCGGCGAATTCGCCCGGCAGGTGCGCGCTGAAACCGGCAAGATCGTGTGGCCGACTCGTGATGAGACGGTGCGCACCTCGATCTTCGTCTTCATCTTCATGCTGATCCTGTCATTGTTCTTCCTCGGCATCGACAGCGCGTTCGGCGCGATCGTGCGCGGCGCGATTGGTCTGCTGCAATAAGGCCCATTCGGCCTTTCCCTATTCCTGCCCGTCAGACTTCAATTTCCAAGGACACTTCATGGCTCGCTGGTACATCATTCACGCCTATTCCGGTTTCGAGAACAAGGTGCGCGACGCGATCATTTCCGAAGCCGAACGGCTGGGCTTGTCCGAAGGCGTTGAAGAAGTGCAGGTGCCGACTGAGACGATCACCGAGGTAAAGCGCGGCAAGAAGGTGCAGGTCGAACGCAAGTTCATGCCCGGTTACGTGCTGGCGAAGCTCAACCTGACGGATGATGTCTATCACCTGGTCAAGAACACGCCGAAGGTGACGGGCTTCCTCGGCTCCATGAACAAGCCGCAGCCGATCTCCGAGAAAGAAGCATCGCGCTACTTCGGCGGCGTTGCCGCAGCGCAGGCCGAACCCAAGCGCGAGATCAGCGTCGATTACGAAATCGGCGATTCGGTCAAGGTGCTCGAAGGCCCGTTCGCCAGCTTCAACGGGATCGTCGAGGAACTCGATTTCGACAAGGCCAAGGTCAAGGTTTCCGTGTCGATCTTCGGCCGTGCGACCCCGGTGGAGCTCGATTTCGAGCATGTGGAGCTGGCGAAGTAAAAACCCGCCCCGGTATCTGTCAGCGCAAACGCCGCTATGCCACCCGCGAGGCGGCTGAGACGGTTGCTTTGCAGGCGGGCGTCACCCTGCGCGCCTATAAATGCGCGCTGTGCCACACGTTCCACCTCACCAGCCGCACCAAAGGGCTGCGGGTTCCGCGTCCCATTACTGATTAGACGCGCTTCTTGCCGCCGGCCTTTTTGGCGGGGGTCGCGGTCGCCTTCAGCGCCGCCAGTTCGGCTTCAATCGCGCTGGCCTGCTGCAACCCGGCGATTTCATCGTCGAGCGCGGTGGGGGACGGCGTAGCGGTAGGCACTGCGGCAAACTCTGCGCGCCGTTCCAGCGCCTCGATCCGATCAATGCGCCGGTCGATATGCGTGTCGGACGCAGGCTTTGCTGCCGCTTCGGTCGGTGCAAGCTCGGCAATGCGCGCTGTGATCGCGGCGCGCTTGGCTTCAAGCTCGGTGATGACGGCGGCGGCTTCTTTGATTTGGGTGCCCAGCACGGCAGCGGCCTCAGCAGTATCGGCGGCCTTGGCGCGTTCGGCCTCGCGGGTCAGCAGCGCAGCACGGGCAAGGTCTTCGCGGCCATGGTCCACCGCGATCTTGGCCTTCGCCGTCCATTCCTCGGCATCGGCGGCCAGACGCGTGGCGGTCTCCTGCATCCGCGCTTGCTGGCGGCGCGCCTTGGCGGCATCGCCGTGCAGCGCGATCAGCGCCTCTTCGATCTCGGATTGCAGCAGCCGCAGCATCTTGCGCGGCTCGCCCGCCTTGCTGACGAGACTATCGACATTGCTTGAAACAATTTCGCGCGCACGGATGGCGATGGTGATCATGCAGGTCCCCGTTGAATTGGCAGCCTGCGGGTAACATGCATCAGGTTAACGATTGAAGTCGATCAGAAAATAACCGCAGGGCCAGGTTGCCTAGCGCCGGATTGCGCGGACGATGCCGGGGGAAGAGAATGTCACCCCGCAACCGGCCTGCTCAAACATCCGGACCACGTTTTTGGTGCGCAGCGAGCAGCCAATTGAAATTGCGGTCAATTGGCCCTCTGCCCTTGCGGGAGAGGGCCCGCGAGAGGGGTCCGGGAGTGAAGTTCCCACCTTGCCCCCTCTCAACTGCGACTAGGCAGCAAGCTGCCAAGTCTCCGTATCTCTCGCGGAAGGGAAGAGAGCCTATCGTCCGCTTTGGGGTGGTTTCAGACATTCGGGTTTCGGGTTCGTACCTGAGAAACGGGGATGACCGGATGTGGGTGGAATTCGGAATTTCCGCTTTGGCTGTCCGCAACGAGGTATAACCCTTCGTGCTCCGCCGGTGAGTTTAGTCAATCCGCGAACCGGCCCGCGCAACCTGCACTCTACCGGGTTAGATTGCGATCAAGATACGCCCTGAGCTTCTGACGAAAGGCTGGGTCAGTAGCTCGAACCACTTCATCGTGCCCCAACCCTCCCAGAATCCACCACTCGCTCCCCGGCGGGGCTGCCCGGTACATAGCTTCAGTCTCAGCGGGTGGAGTGTATGCGTCGAGCTCTCCCCCGACCAGCATCACGGGAACGCGAACCTTGTTCAGGGCTGCGAGGGGAGACAACTTGTCCGGCCCAACACCATAGCGCGGAATGGACTGATAGCTTAGCATCGGTTCGATCGCCGCTGCGGGCAGGGTCCCGGCGACGGCTTCGATGCGATTGAAAATGGCCGTGCGAATGTCAGGGTAGACCGAAATCATCACAAGAGCGTCGACGTCGAGCGGCCCCTCATCACCCAGAACGCTGGCGGCCCCGCCCAGAGAGAAACCGATGGCCCCCAGCTTGCTCGCAGGATGCTGCTGCCTGAGCCACGCCAAGCCAGCATGGGCATCACGGGCTTCAAGATAGCCAAAGCTTTTGCTCTTTGGACTGGATTGGCCATGTCCGCGCATGTCGATGGACAGGACGGAATAGCCTTCGCCTGTCAGCCACGTTGCCATATCGAGCATGTCTCGCCGATTGCCACCGTTGCCGTGCAGCAAGAGAATGGCCGGGGCGGTGGATTCGTCAGCCTTCCAGTAACTCGCAGCGATCTTGACCTGATCCAATGTTGTCAGCCGGATTTCGGTGGCGGGCGCGGGGGCAGGTTCAACCGCTGCGTTGGTCGCGCCAGTCATCGCCGAGCCAACAACCCAGATGCCGACAAGCCCAGCAATCAGAGCCAGCAGCCCCATCCAGCTCAATCGTGTTCGCCACGTTATGGATGATCGCTTCGCCGTTGAGGACATTTTGCGCTTTCGCCACGGTAGGAGTTTCCCGGCGTCTATCACAATGTAATCGAGAGATATGTTAATGCGACCGCTTTGGGGTCGAAACCTGAATTACCGCTTTTGGCCAGAATCTCGCATAAGCTGCCGATCCGGAAACGGGATCGCACGTGATCGCCGGGGAATGAACGAAGCTGCCAGAGCCCTCTCCCCTTGCGGGAGAGG
>JAKFWB010000319.1 GCA_021732945.1 Porphyrobacter sp. | reverse complement strand
CCCGTCACCGCCATCGCCGCTTCTTTCAGCGCCTCGGCATGGGTCGGGTGGGCGTGGCAGGTATAGGCAATGTCTTCCGAAGTCGCGCCGAATTCCATCGCGACGCAAGCCTCGGCGATCATCGTGCCTGCGAGGCTGGCGATGATCCACACGCCGAGCACTCGGTCAGTCTCGGCATCGGCGATGACCTTCACAAATCCTTCGGTGTCGCGGTTGGCCTTGGCGCGGCTGTTGGCCATCATCGGGAACTTGCCGATCTTGACGCTGAGCGCGCGTTCCTTGGCCTGTTCCTCGGTGATGCCGACCCCGGCGATTTCGGGCGCGGTGTAGACGACGTTGGGGATCACATCGTGGTTCACGATGCCGGTCAGCCCTGCGATATTCTCGGCGACCGCGATGCCCTCATCCTCAGCCTTGTGCGCGAGCATCGGGCCGGGGACGACATCGCCGATGCCCCAGATGTTAGGAACGCTGGTGCGGAAATCGTGGTCGATTTCGACCTGCCCGCGCGCGTTGGTTGCAAGGCCCGCCTTATCAAGCGCCAGCCCATCAGTGTTGGGGCGGCGGCCGATAGCGACCAGCACATGGCTCGCTTCGAGCGTCTGCGCGTCTCCGCCCGCCGACTTCTCGATGGTGAGAGTGACGGACTTGCCGCTCACGCTCGCGCCGGTGACCTTGTGGCCGAGCATCAGGTTCATGCCCTGCTTCTTGAAGATCTTGCCCGCCTCCTTGCGCACATCGCCATCAAGGCCGGGGAGCAATTGGTCGAGGAATTCGACCACGGTGACCTTCGCGCCCAAGCGCCGCCAGACGGAGCCGAGTTCGAGGCCGATCACCCCGCCGCCGATCACCACGAGGTGTTCGGGCACATCATCAAGATCAAGTGCGCCGGTCGAGTCCACGATCCGCTTGCCTGCATTGTCGACGGTAACGCCGGGGAGCGGTGTGACGGACGAGCCGGTTGCGATCACGATGTCCTTGGCGGTCACCTTCTCACCCGCGACATTGACCGTGTGCGCGTCTTCGAACGCGGCATGGCCCTTGAGCCAGGTGACCTTGTTCTTCTTGAACAGGAATTCGATCCCGCCGGTCAGCTCGCCCACGGCCTTGGTCTTCTCCTGCATCATCCGGCCGAGATCGAGCGTCGGGGTGGCGGTGATGCCCCAGGTGGCGAAGTGGCCGTTCGCAGCCTCATCGAACAGTTCCGAACCATGCAGCAGCGCCTTGGAGGGAATGCACCCGACATTGAGGCAGGTGCCGCCGAGCGTGGCGCGCGATTCCACGCAAGCGGTCTTCAGCCCGAGCTGCGCAGCGCGGATCGCTGCGACATAGCCGCCGGGGCCGGCACCGATGATGAGGACGTCGTAATCGTAGGAATGGTCAGCCATTTGGCAAAAACTCCGTTCGCCCTGAGCTTGTCGAAGGGTTGCACTTCACTTGGGGTCCGTCGCCTCAGAAGAAAGGACAAGGCTTCGACAAGCTCAGCCCGAACGGATTTTTGTTCACATCACCTTACAAATCAATCAGCATCCGCGTCGGATCCTCGATCGCGTCCTTGATGATCTTGAGCGCCGTCACCGCCTCGCGCCCGTCGATCAGGCGGTGGTCATACGACAGTGCGAGATACATCATCGGGCGGATCACGATCTGGCCATTGCGGACCACCGGGCGGTCCTCGATGCGGTGGAGGCCCAGCACCGCGCTCTGCGGCGGGTTGATGATCGGGGTGCTCATCAGGCTGCCGAACACCCCGCCGTTGCTGATGGTGAAGGTGCCGCCGGTCATGTCTTCCATCGTCAGCGTGCCCGCCTTCGCGCGCGCGCCGTAATCGGCGATGTCCTGCTCGATCCGGGCAAAGCCCTTGGCATGGCAATCGCGCACCACCGGCACGACGAGGCCGTTGGGCGCGCTGACCGCAACCGAGATATCGACATAGTCGTGATAGATGATCTCATCGCCCTCAATATAGGCGTTGACGCTCGGCACGTCCTTCAGCGCAAGGCAGGCGGCCTTGGCGAAGAAACCCATGAAGCCGAGGCGGATATCGTGCTTCTTGGCGAACAGGTCCTTGTACTTGTCGCGCGCCTCGATGACTGCGCTCATGTCGCAATCATTGAAGGTGGTGAGCAGCGCGGCATTGTCCTGCGCGCTCTTCAACCGCTTGGCGATGGTCTGGCGCATCCGGGTCATCTTGACCCGTTCTTCGCCGCGCGCGCCTGTTGGCGTGCGGCCTTCGACAGGCTCAGGCTGAGCGAGGCTTGCCACAACATCCGCTCGTCCTGAGCTTGTCGAAGGACCCTTGGCCTTGGCCTCAGCGGCGGCGAGCACATCTTCCTTGGTCAGGCGGCCATCCTTGCCGGTGCCCTTGATGGTTGACGGGTCAACCCCGTGTTCCAGCACCGCGCGGCGCACCGCGGGCGACATGGTCTGCGCCGCGCCGGTCAGTTCTTCGGTCGCTGCCGGGGCGGGAGCTTCCGCCTTCGCAGCGGCAGGAGCGGGAGCCGGAGCCACCGCAGCGGTCGCGCCTGCTTCGATCACCGCGATCACCGCGCCCACTTCGACCGTGTCGCCCACCGCCACGCGGTGCTCGGACATGATGCCCGCGACCGGCGAGGGCACGTCAACCGCGACCTTGTCGGTCTCAAGGCTGCAAATCGCCTCATCCGCCGCGACGGCTTCGCCGGGCTGCTTGAACCATTCGGCAATCGTGCCTTCGGTGACGGATTCGCCCAGAACGGGGACTTTGATTTCGGTGGCCATCAGATTGCTTCCTGCAAAAAATTCAGTTTCCATTCGCCTCGAGCGGTTGCGAAGCACTGCCGAAGGCAGAACTCGAGAGGCTGTGCCGCACAGGTGTCTCGACTTCGCTCGACATGAACGGCGATAAGTCGGTTATCATTTGAGCCCCAGCGCGGCGGCGATCAGCGTCTCCTGCTGGGCCTTGTGACGGCTGGCGAGCCCGGTCGCGGGCGAGGCGGCGGCGTCGCGGCCCGCATAGGTCGGGCGCATGCTAGTATGCCTGGCCTTGGTCAGCGATTCCTCGACCCGCTCGTTCACGAAGAACCACGCGCCATTGTTGCGCGGCTCTTCCTGACACCAGACGACGTCCTTGAGGTTGGTCATCCTTGCGAGGCGCAGCGCCAGCGGATCGCCGGGGAAGGGGAACAGTTGCTCGATCCGGATGATCGACACGTCATCGATTCCCGCAGCATCGCGCGCTTCGATCAGGTCATAGGCGACCTTGCCCGAACACAGCACCACGCGCCGCACTTTGTCGTCCGCAATGTCCTTGGTGTCGGACATGATCCGCCGGAACTGCCGGTCGCCGAGGAACTCCTCGCGGCTGCTTTTTGCCAGAGGGTGGCGCAGCAGCGACTTGGGGCTCATGATGATCATGGGCTTGCGGAAGCTGCGCAACATCTGGCGGCGCAACACGTGGAAGTAATTGGCCGGCGAGGTGATGTTGCACACGCACATATTGTCGTCCGCACACAGCTGCAAGAAACGCTCAAGCCGCGCCGAGGAGTGCTCCGGCCCCTGACCTTCATAGCCATGCGGCAGCAGCATCACGAGGCCATTGGCGCGCAGCCACTTGCTCTCTCCGCTCGCGATGTACTGATCGATCATGATCTGCGCGCCGTTGGCGAAATCGCCGAACTGGGCCTCCCACAAGACAAGGCTCTTGGGATCGGCCATGGCGAAGCCATATTCGAAGCCGAGCACGCCATATTCGGACAGGGTGGAATCATGCACTTCGAACTTGCCGTGGGGCAGGGTCGAAAGCGGCACGTATTTGCGTTCTGAATTCTGATCGACCCACACCGCATGGCGTTGCGAGAAAGTGCCGCGCCCGGAGTACTGCCCGGACAGGCGCACGCCGTAACCTTCCATCACAAGGCTGCCAAA
>JAKFWB010000343.1 GCA_021732945.1 Porphyrobacter sp. | reverse complement strand
TCCGCGGTCTGCCGGACAATGCGGCTCGGCTGGTTCTGGCACAATAGCTGGGGCTGGTTCGATCACAAGCGGCGGCGGACGCGACCCGGCCTGTCGGGCTGGTTGCAGGCGGCGCTCGCCAGATCACAGTTTCCGAAACCGAAGGAAAATCGCTCTACCGTGCGGTCAATTTACAAGTGAACAAGGTTCGCGGTGATGATGACTATGCCTTCCGTCTTTCCTATACATTGTCAAAACTGACGAACAACACCGATGACATAAACTTCCGTGCGTCCAATGCCAATGATTTCAGTGTTGATAACGGCCCATCTGCCAACGACCGGCGTCATGTGATTTCGGCGGTTGGCTTCCTTTATCCGATCAGGGGCTTGACAGCGACGGGTGCGCTGCTGTTTCAGTCTGGCCAGCCGGTCAATCTTGTCCCAGATGGGAGCGTGTTTGGTACGCAGGATCTAAACGGCGATGGACAGTCGTTCGGCGAGAATTTCGTCGGCAACTCCGACAGATTCCCCGGTGCGACTCGAAATTCTGCGCGGCTGCCGTCTTCGACGACCGTCGACATCGGCCTTCGCTACGCAGTTCCGGTTTTTGGAGGAAATGTCGAAGTCAGTGCTGATGTGTTCAACCTGTTTAATGCCAATAATCAGTCTGGTTTTGCCAACGCGGCATCGACGTCGAACCAAATCCAGTTTGGTGGTGGTGCGCCATTCGTTCAACGCAACGCAGGGCCGCCACGACAATTCCAGTTCGGCCTGGCGTACAAGTTTTAGGATCGTGTCAAAGCCCCGGCGGTGACACCCTGTCGTGGCACTTATCCGGGCAACAGCCGTGTCATGAGGTCGTCGTGAAAGATGTCGTTGTTGACCGCACGCAGGTAGGTGACTTCCGGGCCATCGCATGCGGGGTCAACGACAAACAGCGGCCGCTTGCCATCATGGCGTATTTCGCTGGGCCATTTATGCGTCTCAAATGCTTCGGGCATAAGCAGCCAGCCCACTGCAAGCGTGTCAAAAGGCGTGAATCCCGGCGCACCAAACTCGCGTTGCCAATCTGACTGCCAGGCACGCGCGCTTGTAGCGAGCCACTGCGCACAAGGGTCACCCTCATCGCGCAACCGATCGAGGTCATTTGGCGTCAGCCACATTTCCGCACAGACTTCCCATCCAGCGAGCGTGATCGGGATGTCGAGCGCCAGCAACGCGGATGCGGCGGCGGTATCACATTCAAAATTCATATCGCCAAATTGGTTTTGCTGTGTTGGCGTCGCCCGAAATTCGAGGCCTTCGCGCCGCCCCCCCACGAAAACGATCTCTTCCACATTTTCGCGCTTGGCATCTGGCTGCCCAAGCGTTGCTGCAATCGTGGTGAGCGGCCCCAGCGCAAGAATGGTGAGCGGCGCATCGGTCAATGCTGCGGCAAGCGCGCGCGTGGCCGCGTTGGGGCTGCGATCACCTGCTATGCCGCAACCGCGATAGACAGGCACATCGCCGCGCCCTGCGCGGGTTACGATCTCCAGCGCCATCGCGTAAGTATGGTCAATATCGGTGTTACCGAACACTGCCGAAATCCCGACGATTTCTAGTTCGGGCGAACGCAATGCCTGAATGAGCGCAAAGGCATCGTCAACCTCGCCATTGCCCGCCGTAATGGCCGGATCGGTATCGATCCAGACGCGGCGTGGCGCGCTCATATCGTCGATGCTAGGACAAGAGTCCGAGCCTCATCAAGCAATGCTGTCTTTGCCGCTAGGTCAAGTGTCAGCGGTAGCTGCGCGACGCCGATCAACCGCCGCATGATCTCAATCCCGCAGACCTTGTTCATCAACGCCTGATCAAGGGCATCGTTGTAGCGGGTGATCAGCCGCTCAGTGGACGCCTCAGGCTGACCGCTCAGCCGGAGATGCGCAATAAGCACCCCAACATCCCATTCGCGCGGGCCGATCCAGCAAAATTCGGGGTCAATCAGAAACAAGCCGTTTGGCGTGGTCAGCCAGCTTCCCGGATACAGATCGCCATGAAGCAGGACCCCCGGCCCATCACCAAGATAGCGTTCACTGACCCTTCTTACCGCCGCAACAAATTCACCATCATGTTTGAGCCGGTCTGCCACGGCCTGCAGTCCGGGCGTGATCGAATCGAGATCAAAACCATTGCCCGGGTCAAGCGGATAATCGAAGATGTGAATGGCGTTGAGCGCCCGCATCTTCGGGTTGGCAAGACGTGCGTTCGCAGGGGTTTTCAGATTATGCAGCTGATGCAACCAATCGGCCAAGGCATCAAGCGCATCATCGCCAATCAGCTGTCCCGAATAAGCCGTCATCCCGTCACTGGCTTCGCCAAGATCCTCGAACAGATTGGCGGCCTGGCTTTTGTCAAAGCCCAGATGCTGCGGCATCGCCGTGCCCGCGGCAGTGCCTGCAACTGTGGCGTAAAACTCGGCTTCGACCTCCGCCCTTTCGATTGGTGCCGGGATATCGGGGTATTTCTCCACCCAACCACGTGCGCGCTTCAAAATCAGCGTTGACCCGTCATCAAATGTGACTCGCTCAACCAAATTCATATTGCCCGCGCCAGCTATGGCCGCCGAAGCGACATGACGACCGTCGGGCAGCCAACCAAGCACCGCAAGCACATCTGCTGCGGCTAGTGTTGAACTCTCTGACATCAAATGCGCATCCCCAAGGCTTGAATTCTGATCGAATAGCAGTTTATAGCTACTCAACAAGAGGCGGGAAATCAGGAGTTCACGTCACCGGAAGCGTCGAAGGCGGCCATTCGGCTAAGCGCCCTAAATGCGGTGATGGCTCGCCACGATGTGAATATCTAGAACCGGTTATTGCGGCCAGTCTGTCGTGCTCTGCAGCCTGATCAGGCGAGGCATACTTATAGTCACAGCTACCGAAGAGCGCTTAGGTGCCATTTGCTTTTTTCCAAATTTCGGCCTCGTTGCCTCAACGGTCCGGTCACTCAAAAGCTCCAGCGCGCCAAGAACCGCACCTGACGCGGCTCCACCGGATGGAAATGACGGTCCGCGACCGATACGGTTTCCGAAGGCAGTTGAGATTCGTAGAAATAGGTGATGTCGGCATCCTGGGCATCGAAAATGTTGAAAAGCTCGGCCCCGATGCGGATCGGTCCGAGTGTGTAATACGCCGCCAGATTGATGAGCGTGGTGGGGTCGGATGCAACTGAGCCGTCTTCAATCAGAGGAGCCTTGCCGAAGTGGCGAACCCGCAGCGTGATGTCGAGACCGGCGACCGGGCTTGCGGTGGCACCGCCAGAAATGACTTCGGCGACTGATCCCGGAATGCGCGTCAAACCCGCAGGCACGCCCCTGAACCTGGCATAAGTGTAGGCATAGGCAGCATCCAGTGCCAGCCAGGGCAACGGCCGCCAGAACGCGTTGGCTTCGATCCCATAGCGCCGCGTGGCGTCATTGGGCTCTGTTGCGCCGGCATCACCGACGAAGACCAGTTCCGATTCCAGATCAAGATAAAAGCCCACCAAGGCCAGATTGAAGGTATCGCGTTCGATGCGCCCGCCGATCTCGGTGCCCTTGGCGCGCGCAAACACAGGGACCCGATCAGCTGGGAGACCCGATACCGGATCGACCGAAATGGTTGCTCCGCGCACATCGTTGGTGTGGAAGGACTCGCCATAATTCGCATAGAGTTCGACGCCGTCTGCCGCGCGCCACGCGATCCCTGCCTTGGGCGCCAGCAAGACATCCGAGCCTCTGCCTGCGTTTGCTGCAAGACCCGCATCGACATCGTAACCCAGATAGGGGTCAGGACATAGAACGGGCACAGATATACGCTAAGCGTCTCTGCGCGCACTTATGGGTCGACTCTATGCGTCGACGACTCCAGCATTCCAAAGGCATCCATCGGACAGTTGTAGCATCGCCTCT
>JAKFWB010000083.1 GCA_021732945.1 Porphyrobacter sp. | reverse complement strand
GTTCGGTGCAGGACAGCAGGCTGCGCTTGGCAGTTTCCTGTCCTATAACCGCGATCAGGAGGCATCGACCGATCTGGCCGGCGCGCGTTACCTTTCCGGCGCTGGGATCACCGGGCAGGGGATGATCAAGTTTTTTGAACGCCTGCGCGGCAATGAAATCCGGCGCGGCTACAGCCAGGCGGACGAAGCCGCTTACTCGCGCACCCACCCGCTATCGGGTGATCGCATCCAGACCTTGCGCGGGCTGCTGGAACAGGATCCGGCCTGGAATGTTGTGCCCGATCCAGCGTTGCAGGAACGCTTTGTGCGCGCCCGCGCCAAACTCTACGGCTATCTTGCCGAACCGCGCCGCGTGCTGGCTTTTTTCCCGGCGAGCAACACCAGCATCCCGGCCCGCTATGCCCGCGCCTATGCCTATCACAAGGACGCGCAGGTTGAACTGGCGCTGGCTGAAGCCGACGCGCTGTTGGCGGCAGAGCCGGATAATCCGTGGTTTCTGGAGCTGAAGGGGCAGGTGCTGCTCGAATCTGGACGCCCGCTGGAGGCGCTGATCCCGCTGCGCCGCGCGAATGATCTGACCCGCGCCCACCCGCTGATCGCCGGGCTGCTGGGCCATGCCTTGATCGCGACCGAGGATGATCGCAATTTTGCCGAAGCCGAAAACGTGCTGCGCGCGGCGGTGCAGCGTGATCGCTTCAACCCCTTTGCATGGTATCAGCTCGGCGTGGTCTATGCCGCGCGCGGCGATATCCCGCGCGCGCGCCTCGCCAGCGCAGAACAATTGGTGATGAACCGGCGCTACCCTGAGGCTCTCCAGAATGCTCAGGCGGCCGAAGCCTATCTGCCCTATGGTTCGGTTGACTGGATTCGCGCACAGGATGTTGCCTTGGAAGCGCGCGCCGAACTGGAACGCTTGCGCGACCGACGTTAAAGCACTTTTCGACCCTCGGCCGACGGAACCTCCATGACCAACCCAATGCCCCAAGACGCGCCGTCAACCTTGCGCAGCACTCTGCTGACCGCGTTGCTGGCGCTGGTGTTCGGCTTTCTGGGGGCAGCGGCGTGGTCTTATTCCGGGCTGGCGGATAACCGCACGCGGGCGTTCCTCATGACCAATCCCTAGGTGCTGCCGCAGGTGGCACAGGCCTATCAGGAGCAGCTGGCGCGCAAGCGTCTGGCCGAGATGGGGAGCGAAGTGTTCACCGCCTTCCCCGGCGCGGTGCTCGGCAATCCTGCTGGCAAGCGCGTGCTGGTCGAATTCAGCGATTACAACTGCACCTTCTGCGAAGCGAGCGTGCAGGATGTGAAACGGCTGGTGGCCGAAGACCCTGACCTGAAAGTCGTGATCCGCGAATGGCCGATTTTTGAAGGCAGCGACGTGACAGCGCGGATGGCGCTCGCCGCGGCGATGCAGGGTAAATACGCCGCCTTCCACGATGCGATGTTCAAGACCGGCGACGTTGCCGCCGCTGCTAAAATCGCCGGGCTCGATATGGCGCGGGCCGAAGCTGATGCCGCATCGCAGGCGGTTTCGACCGAGATTGCCCGCAACCTCGAATATGCGCGGGCACTGGGGTTTGACGGCACGCCCGCGTGGGTCGCTGGCGACACGCCGATGGGCGGGATGGTCGGCTATGACAAGCTCAAGGCGGCGCTGGCTGCAGGGGCCACGGCGGGGTGATGCACGCTATTCGCGCCGTGGCGGGGGCGATGCTGCTGCTGGCCGCGCCGCTTGCCTCGGCGCAGTCTCCGACAATTGACTACGCCGCCGAACGCGCTGCCATTGGCCGCTATCAGGACGCTGACCAGCGCTTGCAGGATGTGGGCTGGCAATTGGCGCGCGGCAATGCGGCGTTTTGCCCCCGGGTCGTGCCGTCCATCGGGCTGCAATTGCAGGACATGGCGAGTTATGGCGCGCCCGCCATTGCGCGCAGGGCCCTCGGCCTTTCCGGCGACTTTGCGGTGCAGACCGCCGTGCGCGGATCGCCAGCGGCGCTGTCCGGCGCTTTCGCGCGCAACCGCGAAATTATCCGCCTTGAAGGCTTTGATCCCAATACATGGCCAGCCAGTCCGGCGATGGAGTGGCAGCGGCTGATCACGGCGCATTATCATGTCACGGCGATGCTGACCGAACACGGCGGGATCGCGGTCGGCTTTGCCGACGGCAGCGACGCGCGCCTGCAACCGGTCGAAGTGTGTGCCACCCGCTTTGAACTGATGGGTGAAGGCAAGACTGCCGTGGCCGATGGCACGCGCGTGGTGATCGGCATTGAATTTCCCGCCTTCGCCTATGACGAGCCGGAGTTTGCCGCGCTGCTCGCGCATGAACTGGCGCATAATGTGCTGGGCCACGACGCGTGGCTCGACACGAATGGCCGCAGCCGCAAGCATGTGCGCCGGACCGAGCGTGAGGCCGATCGACTGATGCCGTGGCTGCTCGCCAATGCGGGCTATGATCCGGCGGCGGCAGCGCGGTTCTGGCGGCAGTGGGGGACCAAGCACGATGCTGGCATCCTGCTGATCCGCAAGCATGATGGCTGGGACGAGCGGGAAGAATTCGTTGCCGCCGAAGTGCCGCTGATCACCGGCCTGATGGCGCGCGAAGGTAAGGCTGACTGGACCGCGCATTTCCGGCGTGAGATCGACCCTGCGGGCGGCCTTCTACCCCAGCGCAAGCGATGATCCGTGGCCTGCCAGCGGCAGCAAGCGCAAATTGCCGTGTGGTTTGCGACGAAATGAGTTAGACCTCCCGGCCTATGGCAGTGCTCCAGATCCAGGCGGCGCCGTTCTTCGCGAGCAAGAACCGGGCGTTCTGGAACCTCCAGCTGGCGGGCTGGGGCGCGGCTTTTCTGCTGCGCGGGGTATCGGCACTGGCCAACCAGCAGCCGCTTGACCTGCTGGCGCTGATCCTTGTTACCACCATTACCGGCTTTTCGATCAGCCTGATCCTGTCGGTGATTTACCGCCAGTTGATCCGCCAGACACCGCTGGTGACATGGGGGGTGACCGCGCTGGTTCTGTTCGTGGCGGTGGTGCTGCACGCTTCGATCGATGCCTGGGTGCAGGGCGTCTATTACGCAGCGGCGCGTGACACCACCTTTGCCCAGCGCGTGATCGGGTTGCTTTATCTGCCGCTGACCCTGCTCGGCGGATGGAGCGCGCTTTATTATGCGATCAATTTCTTCCTGACGGTAGAGCAGCAAGCTGACCGGCTTGAACGGCTGGAAGCGCAGGCCACCGCCGCGCAGCTCGCCATGCTGCGCTACCAACTCAATCCGCACTTCCTGTTCAACACCCTGAATTCGATCAGCACGCTGGTGCTGCTGAAGCAGACCGAGCCTGCCAATGCGATGCTGACGCGGCTGTCGGGCTTTCTGCGTCACACCCTGATCGCCGAACCCGGCAGTCAGGTCACGCTGGCGCAGGAGATCGAGACCTTGCAGCTCTATCTCGATATCGAACGGATGCGGTTTGAAGAACGGTTGCGCACACATTTCGAGATCGAGGACGCCGCGCTGGCTGCGCAGCTGCCCTCGATGCTGCTGCAACCACTGGTCGAAAACGCGATCAAATATGCTGTCGGCGCGCAGGAAGAAGGCGCGCGGATTTCGCTCACCGCGCGGATCATCGGGGATCGGCTGCGGCTGACGGTCGAAGATACCGGGCCGGGGGTGGATGAGCCGCTGCGGCTGGAACCGCGCGATCCGTCCGAACTGCGTGAACCGCTGGTGCCGGGACGCCCGGTCTCCACCGGGGTGGGCCTTGCCAATATCCGCAATCGTCTGGCGCAAGCCTACGGCGATAGCCATCTGTTTGAAACCCGATCTGAAGCCGGGGGCGGCTTTGTGGTGATGATCGAAATCCCCTTCACCCGGGATGAAATTGCAGAACCGCTCCCAGTACCACCCCCCAATGCTGTTGCTGG
>JAKFWB010000284.1 GCA_021732945.1 Porphyrobacter sp. | reverse complement strand
CGCGACCTCGTTGCCGCCGGCGAGGCTCAATTCGTCGAGGCCTTCGTCGCCTGAGACGATCAGCGATTTGCCCGTGCCGAGCCGCGCCATCGCGCCTGCATAGATCGGGACATAGGCGGGGCGCGCGATGCCGATCAGCTGGCTGGTCACCTTGGCGGGGTTCGACAGCGGGCCCATCAGATTGAAGATCGTGCGCTGGCCAATCCTCACCCGGATGGGCTGGATCCGCGCCATCGCCGGATGGTGGTTCTTGGCGAAGAGGAAGCAGATGCCGATCTCCGCCAGCGTTTTTTCGGCAGTGCGCCCGGCGGCGTCCATGTCGAGGCCGAGCGCCTCCAGCGTATCCGCCGCGCCTGCCTTCGATGACGCTGCGCGGTTGCCGTGCTTGGCGACCGGCACGCCGCAGGCCGCCACCACGAGGCTGACGGCGGTCGAGACATTGAGCGTGTGGTGCCCGTCGCCCCCCGTGCCGCAGACGTCGATGGCACCTTCGGGCGCTGCAATCGGGATCGACCTCGCCCGGAGCGCCCGCGCTGCGCCTGCGATTTCATCAGCGGTCTCGCCGCGATGTGCCAGCGCGACCAGAAAGGCTTCGATTGCGTCTTCGGAAGGCGCGCCGTCGAGCAAGGTGCCAAAGGCCGCTTCAGCCTCAGCTTCGGACAATGGCGCGGCGACATCGGGCAGCAGGCTCACGCTCGCAGCCTTTCGGGCAGCACCGGCTCCAGCCCGCAGAGCCGCACGAAATTGGCGAGCAGCGCATGGCCGTGCTCGGTGGCGATGCTTTCGGGGTGGAACTGCACCGAGTGGATCGGCAGTTCGGCGTGGCGGAAGCCCATCACGCTCGGGTGATCCGCGCCCGGCGTCTCCGCATGGGCATTGGCGATCAACTCGGGCGGCACGTCCACCACCTCAAGGCTGTGATAGCGTGTGGCGATGAAGGGCGATGGGATGCCGGCGAACACGCCCGTCCCATCATGCGTCACCGGAGAGGTCTTGCCATGCATCAATCCGCCGCGCTGCACCCGCCCGCCGAAATGCTGGCCAATCGCCTGATGGCCCAGACACACCCCCATCAGGGGCTTGCCCGCAGCCGCACAGGCCGCGACCAGATCGAGGCTGATTCCCGCTTCGTTGGGCGTGCAGGGGCCGGGCGAGATCAGTAACCCCGCCGCATTGGTGCGCAGCGCGTCAGCGGCGGTGAGCGCATCATTGCGTTCCACACGCACCTCCGCGCCCAGCTCCATCAGGTAATGGACGAGGTTGAAGGTGAAGCTATCGTAATTGTCGATAACGAGGATCATGGCGTCTTCGCTGCCTCCAGCTTCGTCACCACGATAATCGGCCCGACGCGGCCTGTGTCCTGCCGCGCGGTGGCCGGGTTCCACAGGCTCGACACCTGACCGTCAAGGTAGAGCGCGTTCGCCGCCTTCACCTCATCGCGGAAATAGCGGGCGAGCTGGCCGAAGCTGATGTCGCCGCCCGAAATCACGAAATGCGCCTTGCCGCTCGCGTCCACGCCGACCCCGTTGCGGATCGCCTTGGACGGGCCGTTGTCCTGAATCTCGGGGTGCAATTTGCCATCCACCACCAGCAGCGGCCCGGATTGCGTGCCGAATTGCGGGCGGTCTTTCACCGTGTTGAAGAAAGTATTGCTGCCCAGCACCTTCCACGCGCCGCCGGTGCCTAATAACACGCCATTGGGCTTGAGGAAGAAATTGCCATCGCCATCGCCGCGATTGAGCTCAGCCAGACGCTCACCCTTCTGGACGAAATAACCGATCGGCTTGAGATCATCGCCATACATCCCACCGTTGACCGCAAAGGCGATCGTCGCCGGATCAACCGTGGCGGCCAAAGCGCTGAGCGAGCCGAAGGGCTGCTTGTCCGGGCCGAGATTGGCCATATCGATGCGGTGCTTGGCCGGATCGGCGACGCAGTGGGTGAGCGGGACGTCCTCAAACATCACCTCGCTGCAATCGGACGGGCCACGGTTCGGCGGCGGCAATTGCGCAGGCTCGGGCGTATCCCTGTCCGATCCATCGAGCACGCTGCGGACCACGGGCTCTCCCGCCGGGGCTTCGGAACACCCCGCCGCCATCAATGCAAGACCGGCGATCAAGACAAAGCGGCGGATCATTGGCCATACCCCGGCTCGCCCGCGACGCGCACCGCTTCGCGCGCAGCCGCGATCAGCGCGCCCGATTTGGCGCGGCATTCGGCAAGTTCGTAGTCCGGATCGGAATCGGAGACGATCCCGGCCCCCGCCTGCACATGCATCACCCCATCCTTCACCACGGCGGTTCGCAGAACGATACACGAATCAAGGCTGCCATCGGGCGCGAAATAGCCGACTCCGCCTGCATAAGCCCCGCGCGTTTCCGGTTCCAACTCGGCGATGATCTCGCAGGCGCGGATTTTGGGCGCGCCCTAGACCGTGCCGGCCGGAAAGCCTGCAAACAGCGCGTCCAATGCGTCCTTCTCCGGCGCAAGTCGCCCCACCACATTGCTGACGATGTGCATCACATGGCTATAGCGTTCGATGGTGAAGCTGTCCGTCACCGTCACACTGCCTGCCGCAGCCACGCGCCCCACATCATTGCGCCCCAGATCAAGCAGCATCAGGTGCTCGGCGCGTTCCTTGGGATCGGCGAGCAGGCTGGCTTCGTTGGCGATGTCATCCTCGCGCGTCCCGCCGCGCGGGCGGGTTCCGGCGATGGGGCGGATGGTGACTTCGCCGTCTCGCACCCGGACAAGAATTTCGGGCGAGGAGCCCACCAGCGCAAAGCCCGGCAGGTCGAGAAAATAGAGGAAGGGCGATGGATTCACCCGCCGCAGTGCGCGGTACAGCGCCAGCGGGGGCAGGGTGAAGGGGCAGGTGAACCGCTGCGCCAGCACGACCTGAAAGATGTCACCGGCGATGATGTAGTCCTTGGCCTTCAGGGCCATCGCCTTGTAATCGTCGGGTGCAATCACCGGCACGAGATCGGGCAGGGCATCCGGCAGACCCGCTTGATCGGCAGCGGGCACAGGCTGAGCGAGCTGGCTCAGCGCTGCATCGATGCGCTCGCCCGCGCGTTCGACGGCCGCTTGCGGGTCACGCGCTTCCCAGATCGGGGCGATGGCAAACAGCGCATTTGTCAGCCCGTCGAACACCAGAATAACCGTGGGGCGCACGAAGAGCATGTCGGGCAGCTCCAGCGGGCTGTCCGGCGCGCGGGGGAGGGTTTCGACAAGGCCAATCGTCTCATAGCCAAGGTAGCCGACAAGGCAGGCCAGCGCCGGCGGCAGGCCATCGGGCATGGGTTTGATCCGGCAGGCATCGGCCAACGCGCGCAACTCCGCCATCGCGCCGCCTGCGCAGGGGATGAAAGCTTCGCGGTCGCCGCGCCAGTTGCGGTTGATTTGCGCCGCATTGCCCTTGGCCCGGAACACCAGATCTGGATCGAGACCCAGCAGGCTGTAGCGCCCACGCACCTCGCCGCCTTCGACCGATTCGAGCAGGAAATCACCGCGCCCCGGCACGATCAGCCGCCGCGCGGCGCCGACCGGCGTGTCGCTATCGGCGATGATGCGCCGCCACACCAGCGCCGCCCGCCCTTGGGCAAGGGCAGCAATGGCAGCAGCGGCGTTTTCGGGCAGGCCGGTGGCAGGTGCAGTCACGAAGCGATCACACCGGCGACTATTGCTCGCCCGCCAGCCGCTTGCGCAGCGCGGCGATCGCGGCGTCATTCTTGGTCACGCCCAGTTCCTTGCGCATCGCGGCGGTTGCCTGATCGCGATATTCTTCGGACAGGGCTGCACCCAGCTGCTGGCGGGTCTGCGTCACCAATTGCGCCTCCTTATCGACCGCGCTGGTGCTGATGTCGTCAAGGCTGACAACGTACCAGCCCAGATTGCGCGGCGCTTCGAGCACCTTGATCGACCCTTCGGC
>JAKFWB010000505.1 GCA_021732945.1 Porphyrobacter sp. | reverse complement strand
GAGCAGCGCGTCGCGGGCTGCCTCCAGCTCCGCACCTTGCAGCCCGAATTCGGCCAGCAACGCCTCAACCTGTTCATAGCCAATCAGATTGATCGGCACCTTGGCGAGCTCGTCTTCGATCCGGATGTCGAGCGTCGCCCCGGCAAAGGCGACCGTGTGCAGCCGCCCATCAGGCTGCCAGCGCCGCGACAGGCTGCTTTGCGCCAGCCCCTGCACGGCCAGCACGATCCCGGCATCGGCTGCTGCGGTCAACTGCGCGCGGTCGAGCTCAGCGCGGGCCGAACGGGTCGATCCGCGCGTCGCCTCGATCATGGTCAGCGCAAGCAGCGCCAGCACGGCAAGGCTTGCCACCGCTACAACCAGGGCAAAACCATCCTTTTGCCCGCCGTTAACGTGGCGCGGCGGGGGTGTCAGGGAATGTCCCCGATGCTGGAGAAGGGCTCCAGCGAGCGAATCTTTTTGCGCAGCTCGTCGGTCACCGCGCGGGCATCATCAACGCCGCGGATCACCCTTGGCTTCAGCAGGATCACCAGCTCGATCTTGTCGGTCGTCTTTTCCTGCCGCCCGAACAGGCCACCGATTATCGGGATTTGCGACAGGAACGGGATCCCCGTCTTGTCGCGGCTCTGGATGTTGCGGATCAGACCGCCCAGCGCCAGCACTTCGCCATCCTGCACCGCCACGCGGGTGCTGATCTTGCGGGTCGAAATCACCGGCGAGTTAATCGACGAACCCGATGCCCGGGACGAGAGCACATCGCTCACTTCCTGCGTGATATCGAGCAGCACCAACCCACTTTCGTTCACCCGTGGGACGATGTTGAGGATCACCCCGGTATCGCGATATTCGATGCCGTTGATGACGGGCGAGTTTTCGCCAATGGTTGACGTCGAGCTTTGCGTCAGAACTGGCACCTGGTTGCCGACCTGAAGGTTGGCGGTACCATTGTTGATCACCACCAGCTTGGGCGCAGAGACAACATTGACCTTGGTCTTGCCCTCAAGCGCGTTGAGCACCCCGGTGAGGCTGGCCGTATTGCCGAACAGGAAGGAAAAGCCCGGCACATCGCGCACCAGACTGCCGGCATTGGTGCTCTCGGTCAGCACGGCGTTTTCGTTGCCTTCGATGAAGTTCCATTGCAGGCCGAACCGCAGATCATCGGTCAGGCTGACTTCGGTGATGGCCGCTTCGATCAGCACCTGAAGCGGCGGCACGTCAAGCTTGCGCAACGCATCTTCGATCACCGCATATTCGCGCGGCGTGCCATACACGAGGATTGCATTGTTGCTTTCATCGCTGGTGATCTGCACCCCGACATTGCCGAACCCGCCGCTACCACCACTCCCGCTGTCTCCGCCGCCGTCACCGCGATCCTGATCGGGTCCAGCCCGGTCACTGGTGCCCTGCGCGCCATTGCCGCCGAAGCTGCTGCCAAAGCTGCCGCCGAAGCTGCCTGATCCGTTGCTCGCGCGCTGCTGACCGTTGGATGCGCCGCTGCCGGTCTGCACTGCACCATCGGGCGCGCCGGAATCGGCGAAGGCGGCCTGCTGCGCTTCCACCTCTTCATCCTCGCTCCCACCGCGACCAAACGCGCGGTTGAGCGTGCGCGCCAGATCGCGTGAACGCGAATTCTGCACCTTGTAGACAAACAGGCGCGGTTCGTTGTTCTGGCCTTCGCGGTCAAGGATCTCGATCCAGCGGCCGACATCATCAAGATATTGCCGCTGGCGGCTGATCGCGAGAATGCCGTTGAGCTTTTCCATCGCGATGATCCGCACCAGATCGCGGGTCGGGCTGTCGGGGGCGTTGATCAGCTTTTCGAGCTCCGGCACGATCACCCGCGCATCGGTGCGTTTGGGCACGATCAGCGCGAAGTTCATGTTGCGCAGCCAGTTGACATCGAACTGCTGGAGCAATTCACGCGCGCTGGTTCGCTGCCCTGATGAACCGCGCAGCAGCAGGATACTGCGCGCGGGATCAGACACCGAAACCACATTGGGCAGGATCGGCGCAATCAGCGCGCGCATCTGTTCGGCGTTCACAAACTGCAATTGCAGCAGCTCTGTGCCATAGCCGGGGGTGCCGGGCTGGGCGATGCCGCTGCCCGCGCCCTGCCCAATCGCTTCGATCCGCGCGCGGCCATTATCCAGCACCAGCGCAAACCCGCCAATGGCAAAGGCGTCTTCTAGGAACGGCAGCAGCGAATCCCGGCTGATCGGGCGGGCGGTGACCACGGTGACCGGGCCCGATACGCCGGGATCGATGGTGTAATTCATGCCCAGCAGATCGCCCAGCACCGCCTCTGTCACCACAGCCACATCGGCCTGCGGGAAATTCAGCGCAATATCACCGCCGCGCACAAACACGGGCGATGGTTGGGCCACGACTGCGGGGCGCTCTTCGCCCTCGACCACGGTGGTCTCCACCGTCTGCCGATCGCGCGTCGGATCATCGGGCACAGTCTGAGCGAAGGCAGGGGCAGCGCTGGCCATGATGGCGGCACCCCACAGGATGCGGGCCTGACGGCGCGGATTGCGGTGCGATGTCATTGCTCATCTGCCTGATTGGGCCTATCGCCGCGCGCATCATAGGCGGGCGGCGCATAGCCGGGATAGGAATAGCTGTCGGTCGCGCCAAGGCCAAGCGTGACGGTCTCGGTCCCTCGCGCGAAACGCACTTCATCATCGCCGATGCGGGTGAGGCGCCAGCCCTGCCACGACTGGCCGGGCCACAAGGTCACGCTGCGACCACCCGGCGTCTGGAGCACCAATCGCGCGGTGCCGCGCACCCGCACGATCCCTGCGGGGGTTGCCCCGTCCAATGGTCCCGATGGCATGGCTGCACCGTTCGCGCCGCCGCCCGCTAACCGGGTCGGCTGAAAGATGGATCGGCGCGAGAGCACCGGATCAGCGCTGACGGCGGCGAACGCCGCCTGACCGGGGCGCAGCGCCGCTGGCGGAACTTCGGGCGGCGCGGGGCGATCGGGCGGCAACAGGAACTGCGCAGCCACCAACAGCGCCAGCAGCGCCGCAAGCAGCGCGGCGAGCACCGTGCCGTCGGCGCGCTCAGGCCGGGGAATAGGAGGCAGCGAGGTCAAGTCGGACATCCAGTTTGCGGGAGGAAGGGGCGGAGGCTTCAGCGGAAGAGACAGCGGGCGCAGAGACCGACAGCGCGCTCACCACCATCAGCGGCTCGCTGTTCTGAAGGCGTTCAAGCAGACGCACAAGCTGCCCGGCATCCACCCGCGCTTCGATGCGGAGCGCGATGCGGCCAGCTTCGGCTTCGACATCCTGCATCGCGCGGACTTCGCCTTCCGCTGTTCCGATGAGCGCCGAAACACGCTCCTTCAACTGCTCGGCAGCCGCTTCGGGGGTGGCGGCGAGCACGTGAAAGCGCGTCATGTCAGCCTTTTGCGCTTCCGCAAGACGGCGCAACCGCACGACGTTATCGATCAGGCGCTGATTGCTCGCCTGCACCAGCGCCAGCCGTTCGCGCTCAGCGGCGCGCGCTTCGAACCCGGACAGGATCGGCGCAATAATCGCCAGCCACCCCAGCGCGATCACCGCGATCAGGATCAGGATGGCGATCAGTCGCCGCTCGCGGTCGGACAGGCTGGTCATTGCCCCTCCTTGCTATCGGCTAGCGCCAGCGTTGCGCTGACATCAAATGGCTGCCCGCCGCCGCCCTCGGCAGTCGGGTCAGAAACGCTGGCCTGCAAGGATGCAAACCGACCGGTGCGGCGCAGCGCGCTCTGAATATCACTGCCGGGCGCCTTATATCCGGTCAGCCGCAGGGTCTCGGGCGTCCAGGCGTAACGCTGCACCCACGCCCCTTCGGGCAGGGCCACGGTGGTCAGCGCCAGAATGCTGAGTGGGTCATGCGCGTCGCGCTCAGCCGCCATCGTATTGCGCAGGTTTGTCTCGCGCACGATCCGTCCGGCCAGAGA
>JAKFWB010000187.1 GCA_021732945.1 Porphyrobacter sp. | reverse complement strand
GCTCAGGGCGAGCGATGATGCAACAGACACAAACACCCCCGACCCTTGGCCCCACCCGCTGCGGCGTCGTTGCCGTGATCGGCGCGCCCAATGCGGGCAAATCGACCATCGTGAACCAGCTGGTTGGCCAGAAAGTCGCGATTACCTCCGCCAAGGCGCAGACGACGCGCGCCCGGATGCTGGGTATCGCGCTGCACGAATTGGCAGGCACACCGGTGCAGATGGTCTTGGTCGACACCCCCGGCATCTTCGCCCCCAAACGCCGCTTGGACCGCGCGATGGTCAGCGCCGCATGGGAAGGCGCGGAGGCGGCTGATGCCGTGCTGCTTCTGGTCGACCCGATCAAACAGCGCCGCCACGAGTTGGAGCCGCTGCTGGAGGCGCTGGCCGGGCGGCCCGAGCGCAAGATCCTCGTCATCAACAAAGTCGACCGCGCCAAGAAAGAACCGATGCTGGTGCTGGCGCAGGATCTGGCTGGCAAGGTCGATTTTGCGGAAATCTACTTCGTCTCGGCGCTGACCGGCGACGGTGTACCCGAGTTGAAGGACGCCCTGGCGGGCATGATGCCCGAGGCGGAATGGATGTACCCCGAAGATCAGGTCTCCAACGTATCGGAACGCCTGCTCGCCACCGAAATCACCCGCGAACAGCTGTATCAGCAGCTCCACGAAGAACTGCCCTATGACAGCGCAGTGCGGCCTGAGAAGTACGAGGTTCGCCCCGATGGCAGTATCGAAATCCACCAGCAGATCGTGGTGGCGCGGGAAACACAGCGCGCGATCGTGCTCGGCAAGGGCGGTTCGCGGATCAAGCAGATTGGCGCCGCCGCGCGCAAGGAATTGTCCGAAGTGCTGGGCGTGCCGGTGCACCTCTATCTCCATGTGAAGCAGCTCGAAAACTGGGCTGAGGACAAGGAGATTTTCGAGGAGATGGGGCTGGATTGGGTGCGTTAGTTCGAAGCAATACCTCATTCGTCACCCCGTGCTTGACACGGGGTTTGGCTCGTTTCGGCGCAGGTGGAGATAAGAAAAGCCAAGCCCCGGATCAAGTCCGGGGCGACGGGGGGTCGAAAGTTGCCCTGCCCTTACGAAACATCGTCGCCCCGTGCTTGACACGGGGCTTGGCTAACCTTCCGCTGCGCCCGAAGCGAACCACTTCTCCCACAGATCGTCCCAATCCGGATTATCCGCCTCGATCAGCGCGAACTTCCATTCGCGGTGCCATTTCTTGACCAGCTTTTCGCGGGCGATGGCCTGTTCGATTTCTTCGTGGCGTTCGACATAGACCAGCCGTCGCTTGTTGTAGTCGCGCACGTGCTGCGAGCCTTGGCCTTCGCGGTGCTGATAAACGCGCTGAACTGCATCAGCCGTCACCCCGACATAGGTCCCACCGCGATAGCGGTTCGCCATGATGTAGACCCAGCCGCCCTTTGCCATGCGACTGTTATTGCAGGTCAAGTGGACGAAGAAAAGCCATGCCCCGGATCAAGTCCGGGGCGACGATGGGTAGATGATTTACACAAATCCTCGTCGCCCCGTGCTTGATACGGGGCTTGGCTAACCTTCCGCTGCGTCCGAGGCCTACTTCCCTCCCAGTTCATAGGAGAACTTGACGCCGAATTCGCTCGCATCATTGGCGAGGATGTTGAGGATATAGGGCCCCACATCCAGCGCCGCCTGCACGTAGCGTTCGTCGAAGATGTTCTTGCCATAGGCCGAAAGCGACCAGGGCGCATCCTCCGGCTCATAGCGGATGTTGAAGCCCACCAGGTCGCGACTGGCGATGAAAGCAGTCGGAGAATTGTTCGGCTGGCCTTCAAGGTCGCCGCGGTACGAATAATCCGCGCGCGCCGTCACTTTCCCGCCGCCCGTATCGAATTCCACTTGCGGGCCGATTGCCACCGTCCATCGCGGGGTCAAAGCCGCGCGATCTCCGTTGGTAAGGCTGCTGCCCGGCTCGACATTCCGGAACTCGGAGTCGATGAATCCGACCGCTGTATTGAGTGAGAACGCACCAAGACGGACATTGCCTTCCCATTCGACACCAATCGAACGCAGATCTCCCGCATCGTCGGTCACCGTAATGAACCCGCCCTGCCCAATCGAACTCACCTGAGCAGGGAACGAACTATAATTGGTATAAAAACCGGCCAGCGACATTTGCAGCCACGAAAAAGGCTCGCCCTTGATGCCCGCCTCGTAATTGGTCGCGATCACGGGATCGGTTGCAAAGAATGTAGCCGCGCCGCCAAAGGGACGCGCGGGGAACTGGCCGGACTGGTAGCCGCGCGCCACCGTGCCGTAGATATTCAGCAGATCGTTGAGCGCGTATGTGGCCGAAACTTCCCACGTGACCTCATTGAAATCGGCCGAATCGCCAAACGGAGGAGCAAAGCCGAGGTTGGCGGTCGCATCCTTGCTGTCATCCGTGTAGCGAACCCCGCCCGCAAGGCGCAGATCCTCGGTCACCTGCACGCCGAGATTTGCGAACACCGCGTAGCTGGTCGTTTCCTGGGTCTGTTCGAAAAGGCCACCACCAAACCCATTGAAGGTGGTCGGCTCTTGGAAGTTGAAGCCGTCTTCAGTGAAATAGTAAAGGCCACCGACATAGTCGAAGATTCCTGACTTGCCACTGAGCTGAAGTTCAAAATAATATTGCTCTGCCTCGCCGATTTCGGGGAAGGACAGGAAATCCAGTTCGGCCCCGTCATCGTCAAGACCACCTTCATATTCGGAGAAGCGGTAGCTGCCGATGAACTTGAGCGCGAGGTTGTCGCTCAGATCGTAATCGATGATCGCACTGAAACCATAAGCCGCATTGGTCGCACGTGCGAGATCGGCCTGGCCGGAGTTGGAATCGAACGGATCGGCCGACTGGCTGGTGATCGGATCAAGGTCGCCCGCGCAAGCGACGGCAAACGGGCCGAACAGATCGGCAATCTGCGCCGGTGTGCACCCGCCGGCCGGTTCGACGATCGTGGTGGTAAAGGGGTTCTGGCCGTTGTCGCCTTCATTGCCATCAGCCGTCAACTGGACCGACAGCCGGTCGGTCGGCGTCCATTTGATCGAAGCCCGGCCGGAAATGTCCTGAAGTTCACCGACGCGCGCTTCAGGGTTGGGGATGTTGAGGAAGTCGCCAAGGCCGTTGCGGCGATCAATCCCGATGCTGAAAGATGCGGCCAGGGTGTTCGACAAGCGGGTGTTGACATAGGCATCGCCGGCGATCCTGCCGCGCGTGCCAATTTGCCCGTCGAAACGCGCCACTTCTTCATCACCCGGCTGCAATGTGATGATGTTGATCGCGCCGCCGATCGAATTGCGACCGAACAAGGTGCCTTGGGGTCCGCGCAGCACTTCCAGCCGCGCAATATTTTAAAGCCCCAGATTCTGTCCGATCTGACGGCCCAGATAGACGCCATCGACATAGACCCCTACGGTGGGATCGATCACGATCAGGTGGTCCTGGAACCCGATCCCGCGAATGCTGGGAAATTGCGAACTGGGGTTTCCTGCTCCGAAGTTCGTGACAGTGAGATTGGGAACATATTTGCCGATATCGATGACATTGTCGGCATTGCGCAGGTCGAGTGCCTCGGGATCGAACACCGTCACAGCGACGGGCGCTTCGTAGACGTTCTGTTCGATCCGTTTCGAGGTCACGATGATCTGGCTGAAATTGCCGGCATCTTCGGTTTCACTCCCCGCGTCCTGGGCAGAGACCGTGGCGGGAACCCCAGCAACCGCAAGTGCGGCGGCGCTCAACCTAAGGATGCCTTTTGCCCGAGCCGTCATCTTCATTTTTCACTCCCTATATCCGGAGACAGCAAGCTGAGCCTGTGCACCGACGTGCCAGGCCACGAGACGCTGTCGTGAACCGGGAACGCGATTAATCTGGCCGAACGGCGAAATGTAGATTAGCCTGTGGATTAGCCAAAAAATTTCGTCAGAGTGTATT
>JAKFWB010000186.1 GCA_021732945.1 Porphyrobacter sp. | reverse complement strand
TGTTTCGGCTGCCGAGCTACGCGAAGAGGTCGCGCGCGAAATGGGGCGCGCGGCGTGACGGCGCAGACCAGCTTGGCCCTGCGCGGGCGCAATCCGGATGTCTTGACGTGCATCGCCAATTTGTCGAACGACGAGGTGTTCACGCCGCCAGAATTTGCGGGCCGGATGCTCGACACGTTGGCAGCGGCCTGGGCGGCGGGGAATGGCGGCGCGGACATCTGGGCCGATAGCAGCGTCCGTTTTCTCGATCCCTGCACCAAATCGGGCGTTTTCCTGCGCGAGATCGCGACGCGACTGATCAAAGGGCTGGAAGCAGAAATCCCGGACCTTCAGACCCGTGTAGATCACATCCTCACCAAGCAGATTTTCGGCATCGGTATTACCCAACTGACTGGCCTACGCCACTGGTCTATTTTGGTTCGTTCCAGGACTTGCTCGGCAAGGAAGGCGGCGCGATCAAAGCGCGGAACGAATGGATTCACGAGATCAACTGGGATCTCGTCGTCTTCGACGAATATCACTTCGGCGCGTGGCGCGAGAGCGCCAAGGAGCTGTTCGAAGGTGAGGAAGAGGCCATCGCTCGTGAAGAGGCCGCGCTTACTGCGAGGACGGAGAAGCTAATCGAGCGGATCAACGAAAAGGCGGCGGACTTACAGCAACCTCTGGAACCAGAGACGGATTTCCTGCCGATCACCACCCGCGCCTATCTCTACCTCTCCGGCACTCCGTTCCGCCAGATCAGGACGGGAGAGTTCATCGAGGAACAGATTTTCAACTGGACCTACACAGACGAACAGCGGACGAAACAGGCGTTCGGCGCGGCCAATCCGGGCGAGCGCAACCCTTACGCCGCGCTGCCGATGGTCAGCCTTTTCACCTACCAGATGCCCGATGAGCTGACCGCCATCGCCAGTCAGGGCGAATTCGATGAATTCGACCTCAATGAATTCTTTGCCGCCAGCGGTGCCGGGATTCTCGCGACCTTCAAGCACAAGGATGATGTGCAGAAATGGCTGAACATCATTCGCGGCTCCTACAATGCCCAGACCGTGGACCAGTTGAAATCGGGAACGAAAGCGCCTTTCCCATATGAGAACGCGCGACTGCTGCCCTATCTTAACCACGCCTTCTGGTTCCTGCCAAATGTTGCGGCCTGTCAGGCAATGGCCAATCTGCTGGAAGAAAAGCAGAATGTCTTTTGGCATGAATACAAAGTCGTCGTCGCGGCGGGAACGGCGGCGGGGATGGGACTCGCCGCGCTTGATCCGGTCCGTAAAGCCATCGGCGGCGGGCATGACAGCAAGTCGATCACGCTGTCCTGCGGTAAGCTGACGACCGGCGTCACCGTGCCGCAATGGTCCTCGATCCTGATGCTCCGCAACCTGCAATCGCCCGAGACCTATTTTCAGGCTGCGTTCCGCGTTCAGTCCCCATGGTCGATCAAGAATCCCGAAGGCGACGATCCCAACGCCGAGCAGATATTGAAGCCGGTATGCTTCGTGTTCGACTTTGCCCCAACCCGCGCATTGCGGCAACTCTCCGAATATGGCGCAAATCTGTCGCCCGGCGAGCCGAACCCCGAAAATGCGGTTCGCGATCTCCTGTCCTACTTGCCGGTCCTTGCGCACGATGGCGCTGTGCTGCGGCAACTCGATGCCGGCGAGGTGCTCGACTATGCAATGGCGGGCACCACCGGCACGCTCCTCGCGCGCAAGTGGGAATCGGCGATGCTGGTCAATGTGGACAACGAGACGTTGCGCCGCGTGCTCGACAACCCCGAAGCGATGGCCGCCGTCGAACGCATCGAAGGCTGGCGCGCGCTGGGCGACAATGTGATCGAGACGATCATCAACAAGAGCGAGACCGTCAAGGAACTCAAAAAGAAGGCAAAGGACGGCGAGTTGTCAAAGGCCGAGAAGAAGGAACTGAGCGACGAGGAGAAGGAATACAAATCGAAGCGCAAGCTCGTTCAGGAAAAGCTGATCAAATTTGCGACCCGCATCCCCGCCTTCATGTATCTCACCGATTTCCGTGAAAACACGCTTCAGGACGTGATCACCAAGCTGGAACCCGACCTGTTCTTGACCGTGACCGGGTTGACGGTGGAGGATTTCCATCTGCTCGTGCGGCTGAAGGTGTTCAACACCGAACGGATGAACGCGGCAGTGTTCGCGTTCCGACGCTACGAGAACGCCTCGCTCGCCTATACGGGCATAGACAGCCACGAGGGTCTGGCGCAAATCGGCGGCTACGACACGGTGGTGGCGGCATGACCGTCGTTCTCGTTCTGAAAGCGATGGCAGCGAAGGGGTAAGAGGGACACGAGGCGAGGGTCATGGGGAACGGAGAAAAAGCGGACCACGAGGACCGAAACCGGACGACTATTTTTCGTCCGGTCCGCTCGAAATGGCTCGCTTTGGCAAAACCATGGTTATGCGCTCGCGGCTGACGCCGTCCGGGCATCGCGCAATGCAAACACATTTGGCTGAAATACTCCCTGTGAAGCGTCCCGGTTTTTCCGGAGGCGGTTTGATTTGAGTCATGCAACCATATCCAGGGTCTCTCGTGCTGCATAGTAGTTTGCCTCGGCCTCGGCGGGGGGGATATGCCCGATGGGGCCAAACAGGCGGTGATTGTTGAACCAGTCGACCCAGCGCAACGTCGCCATTTCCACGGCCGACACGCTTGGCCAGGATCGCTGCCGCCAGATCACTTCTGCCTTGTAGAGGCCGTTGATTGTCTCGGCCAAGGCATTGTCATAGCTGTCGCCGACGCTGCCCACTGACGGGACGAGGTTGGCCTCTGCGAGGCGCTGGGTGTAGTTCATGGCAAGGTATTGGGTTCCCCTATCACTGTGGTGGATCAGCCCGTCCTCGGGGCCTGGCCTGCGGGCATGGATCGCCTGCTCCAGGGCATCGAGCACGAAGCCCGCCGTGGCGTTGGCGCTGACCTTCCAGCCCACGATCCGCCGGGCATAGGCATCGATCACAAAGGCGACGTAGACGAACCCCGCCCAGGTATGGACATAGGTAAAATCGACCACCCACAGCGCGTTGGGCCGGCTGACGCGGAACTCGCGGTTGACCTTGTCCAGCGGGCACGGCACCTTGAGGTTGCTGACGGTGGTGACCGTCGTCTTGCCCCGCCGCACGCCTGCCAGGCCCATGGCGCGCATCAGCCGCTCCACGGTGCACTTGGCGACTGCCACCCCTTCACGGCGCAGCTGGTGCCAGACCTTGCGCGTGCCGTAGAGACCGAAGCTGGCATCGTGAACACGCTTGATGGCCTCGCGCAACTCGTCGTCGCGGCGGGCACGGGCCGGACGCCTGCCGGGATCGGCAAGCCGGGCAGAATGGTCGTGATAGGAGGACGGGGCGATCGCCAACTCTCGGCAGATCGGCTCGATACCCAGTTCCTCGCGGTGCATATCGATGAACGACATCACCATTTGCCGTGGCGCCAAGGTCTTTGGCTCGCTCCGCCTGCGCAAAATACGCGGAGGCCTTGCGCAGGATCTCGTTGGCCCGGCGCAGTTCCTTCACCTCGCGTTCCAGCGCCTTGACCCGATCCCGGTCGCCGGCGGCCTGCGCCGCTGGTCCCGCTCGTCGGCTCGCCTCCTCGCGGCACCAGCGGCGCAGCGTCTCGGTCGTGCAGCCAACCTTGGCGGCAATGGAACTCATCGCCGCCCACTCCGAGGGGTAATCCCCTCGGTGCTCCTCCACCATACGCACCGCACGGTCGCGAAACTCAGGTGAAAACTTGTTCCTTGTAGCGCTCATCATGGCTCCTTCTCACAAATAGGAGCCTCCCGAAAACCCGGGACGCTTCAGCTGTTTGTGGAAGCGATCTTGTGGTTGGCCCGGTCGGGCGCACATTGGCGTGTCTTGCCCGAGGGGTTTGGCCGGTGGCACACCGTCTATCAGCGTTTCAATCGTTGGTGTCGCAACGGCGTTTGG
>JAKFWB010000584.1 GCA_021732945.1 Porphyrobacter sp. | reverse complement strand
GCAGCTTTTGCAGGCGGCGCTGGAACGGCAGGGTGAATCGTTGTGTCAGATAATCGAGACGCCAGCTCGGCTCCCTTCCCTCTTGCTGGCTGATCGCCACGATGTCCGAATTGATGATGGCCCAGCTACAAAAGCGAAATACAAGGTCGCGCAGCTGCTCTTCGGGTGAGCGGGTTGGATCAAAGGCAATCTCCACGTCCCGCGCGGCCTCTTCCAGGCGCCAGTCGACTGCAGCCTTCCAAAGCTGCGATTTCTTGCCAAAGCGAACATTCAACAGATTGTGGCTTATGCCCAGGTCACGCGCCATCGCGCGCATCGTCGCAGCCTCATACCCGTGAGTGGCAAAGGTGGTGAAGGCGGTGCGCAACAGCGCGGCCTCATCCACCGATTCCTTTGCATCCGCACGTGGGCGGCCCCTGCCACGTTCTCGCCGGGCTGGCGGATTTGCGCCCTGTTTCGCAGCACCCGCAGAATTTTGAGCCATCGTTGCCATGGACAGACATTGACAAAGAAATTGTCATGCGTCAATTTAATTGTCACAAGATGCGCCTTGGGAGATGCGAGTCGGTTATGAGCGAAGCAATTTGGTGGGCCGTGGCCCGCTCTGAAGAAATCAGCGCGGAAAAGCCCTTCAACGTCGATATTGGCGATCAGCCGATCGTACTCTGGCGCGAAACCGATGGCACTGTGCGCGCGCTGGAAGATCGTTGCCCGCATCGCCGCGCGCCGCTTTCGCTTGGTTGCATCCTGGGCAGCGGCGCAATCCAGTGCGGCTATCACGGCTGGACCTTCGACGGTGAGAGCGGCCAGCTGGTCGACATCCCCAATCTGAAGAGCGAGCGGAAATATCCCCCGGTCTACAAGGCCAAACCCTTTGGGGTGCATGAAAGCGCGGGCTTTGTGCGCATCTGCCTTGATGCAAAGGCACCGCCGCCTGCCGATGATGGCTATGCCCTGCCCCTGTCCGGCACGTCTACCGTGGCGCTGGAGCATGGCCAGTATATCGCGGCCCTGTTCGACGATCCCTCGCTGCTGATTTCAATCAAGGGCGTGCGCTTCTCGCCCTACCTGCTGGCAGAGCTTTGCGAACAGGAAGGGCAACTGGTGATGGAACGGTCTTGCCAATGGGCATCGCCGCACTGGCCCGCCCCGTTCACCTCCGATTTTCCGATCAGCCTGCGGATCGCCACCGATCCGGTAACCGGCGAAAGCGATCTCACCTTGCGTGATGACGAGTTCAACCTGCTCTTGCAGGCCACGCTCGCGCCGGTGCCGGGCGCACGCCAGGTCACGCAGGTACGCTGGCGCGCCATGCTTTCGCCCGAACGGCCCGGCCTTGCAGCCAAGGCCATGGGCCTCGGCGCACCGCTGCGCGTGCACGACCATATCGATGGAGCTGCGCTGCGGGTGCTCAAACCCTCGGCATCGATCCACGCAGACGACCTGCGGGAAAAGATCGCCGCCCGAACCGACCAGCAAGACGAAGTAGCCTGAAAGCAAACCGCACCAGGACAAGGACCCTGCCATGCTCGAAATTTCCGATAATCCGGCAACCTCCGCCAACGATGATCCGATCACGTCAGACCCACGCCAGTTCTCGGCCAAGGTCAATGCCTGGATGCCGCACGAAATCATGCTGACCGATGCGTGGTTCCCGCTGGCCCACAGCTTTGCCGTGGACAAGAAGCCGGTGCGCCGCGCTGTCTATTCCCAACCGTTCTACCTGTGGCGCGGTTCTGATGGGCAGGTGATTGCTGCAGAAAACCACCCCAACGATACGCTGGCCGGAGCCAAGAGCGAGTACACCGACGAAAGCGGCCACTATCCGGTTCTTGAGAAATACGGCTACGTCTGGGGCTGGCTTGGCACGCCTGAAAATGCCGCGCCAGAGCATGTTCCCAGCATCCCCTACCTGCCGGAAGACGGCGGCCTGCCGCTGCACATGCTGGGTACTGTGCGCTTCGACTGCTGCGCCCCGCTGAGCCTGGAAAACCTGATCGACCTGACCCACGCCGACTTTATCCATGCCGACGTTGTGGGTGACGAGAAGATGGATTCCGAGACGGTGGAAGTGTTCCACGACAGCGAAACCATCACCATGGTTCGCACCTGCGTGAACAAGTCGGTGGCACCGATCATGAAGATGTTCGGCGGCGTTCGCGACGATGTGCAGCAAGTGCGCCAGGTAATTCGCATCTACCTGCGCAGCCATGCCGCGATTGCTTATGGCCGATTCAGCCCGGGGGACAACGTGCAGCTGTTCCACCCCTGTGTGCCGGAAACCCGCGACCGCACCCGGCTGGACTACGCGATGAACACGTCCAACGTTAAGAAGAGTAATCTTTTCCGTTATATAATGCCCAAGGCCAGCTACAAGGTTTCGCGCCAGGACAGTTCGATGACCTCGCCGCAAAGCCCGCGCTACATGCGGCCCGAAAAGCGCAAGGACTTGCACTCCCCACTGGATGAAGCAGGCCAGAAATACCGCGTACTGATGACGGCACTTGCCGAAAGACAGGCGCGCGGCGACTTCGCCTATCGTGATGATGTCAGCGCAGATTGCAGCGACATCATAGGATACGAAAAAGCATGACAAAACTGACGAACGCAATTGGCGGTGAGCGCAAGTGGTGGGGCGTGATGCCAATTCTGCCCGCACCGGCAATGGGCGGCATTGCAAAGCAGATGGAGCAGGTTGGCTTTGAGGGCGTGTTCTCGCTGCAGATCTATGGCGCGCCATTCGTGCCGATGGCCGCCGTCGCCGCGATGACGGATACGCTCAAGGTCTCCACCGGCATTGCCGTGGCGGGCACCCGCAGCCCGGTTGAAACCGCCTATTGCGCTATCGAGTGTGACACGATCAGCGAAGGGCGGTTCATTCTTGGCCTCGGCACTTCGCTGCACAGCGCGCTGGAAGGCATCTATGGCGAACCGCACCGCAAGCTGCTGACGCACCTGCGCGAAGTGGTGAAGATCGTCCGTTATGTGAACGCCAACGGTCACAAGGAAATGGAGCCGCTGCACGGCGAATACTTTGATCTCGAATGGACAGAAAAGATGATGACCGCGCCGCCCCTGCGCGAGAACATCCCGATCTGGATCGCCGCGCTCAAGGACAAGCTGACCAGCATGACGCTGGAGATTGCCGACGGGCTGATGGTGCACGCGCTGTGGACAGTCGATTACACGGTACAGAAGAACGATTTCATTCACTCCGAACTCGCCCGCTTTGGCCGCAAGCGCGAGGATATCGAGATCAACGCCTGGCCCTGGGTCGCCATCAACGACGACAAGCAGCAGGCCATCGACGACAGCCGCGCCACCGTGGCCGGATACGCCGGTTACAAGGAATACGAGGATTTCTTCGACTCGATCGGCTTCGGCGATCTGGCGCGCGATTGCCAGCTTGCCGCGGGCAAGCATGGCGATGTGTCCGGCGTGATCGGCAAGGTGAGCGATGAAATGGTGCAGGCCTTCGTCAAATGCGGCCCGGTGGACGAGGTGCTGGAGCAGCTCGAACCCTTCTGGGGCGTGGTGGATTCGCTGTGCCCGATGACCCCCTATCGCAACCTCTCGATGGAACAGCTGACGAAGTACAACGAAGGCCTGTTCGCCATGGTCGCGGAGGCAAAGCGCCGCGAGGGCTGAGACCAAGAACACGTTTGGGAGAACGAGGAATGGCAACCGCAGTCGGACAACGCAGCGCAACGGATGAATTGCTGTCCTACATGGACACGCCCGATCCGTTTCGTAACGCGCCCGACAATCTCGCCGTGCTTCAGCTGGAAGCGGTGCGAGAGCGGTTTGCCGACATGGTCACGCGGGTGCCCGTGCTGGCGCACCGCGCCAAGGAAGTGGCCATCACCGAGATCGACACGTTGGACGATCTGGTGCCGCTGCTGTTCGCGCACACCAATTACAAGAGCTATCCCCTTGTAATTGGTGTGCGCGAACAGCAGCGGCAC
>JAKFWB010000243.1 GCA_021732945.1 Porphyrobacter sp. | reverse complement strand
CCCCAACCCCTCCCGCAAGGGGAGGGGAGAATCAGCGTTCCTGTTCGTCCACCACCAGCCGGAACTGCTTTAGGTTCACAATCGCGAGATAGAACCCGACCACCGTCAGCACGCTCGATCCGAGCACCGCAAAGCCTGCGCCCTGTGCGCCCTTCCAGTCAATCGCCAGCTCCAGCATCACCAGCGCGAGGATCGTCGGGAACAGCCGGACGAGGAAGGCAACATGCGCCTTGCCGGCCGAGATCAGCAGCGATTCAAGGCTCGCGCCCACCAGCTCGACCGCGCCGGCGATCGAGAGGATGATCATCGCCCAATAGAACCCGGTGAACTGCTCGCCCGCGATCAGCGCGATGCCGGGGCGGCCGAACAGGATGGCGCTGATCACTGCGGTGACCCCGGCCATCGCGGCGATATTGGCCATCCGCCGCGCAATCTCGACCGCGCCGTCGCGTGATTGCACCAGCTCGGGCAGGATCGCTTTGGAGATGGTCTGCGCCAGCGCGATCAGCGCCACGCCGAGCTGATTGGCGATGCGGAAACCGCCTGCCAGATACGCCCCACCAAAGGTGCCCACCAGCAGGATCATCACCTGCTTGCCCGCCACCGCGAGGCTGCCCGACATGTTGGTCGAGAGCACGAACCGCCACGCATCCTTGTGCCGCGCCGGGATCGCGCGCAGGCTGATCGAGGACAGCGGCACCGGCTGCACCCTTGCCGCGACCACCCACAACGCCAAGGCCGTGAAGATCTCGGAAGCCGCGAAGGCGGCGATGAAGCCGGTCACATCGGGCATCAGCCACCACGCCAGCACCGCGCCGCCCGCGCGGATGACCGGCTGCACTGCCTCGGCCCAGGTCGCCTTGCCATATTCTGAATGGAGCCGCAGCATGCCGGTGGGCGTGGTCCGGATCGTCAGCAGCGAGATCACGCAATAGGCGAAGGTCAGCCACATCAATTGAGGCGGCACATCGAGCCACAGCGGCGCGGTTAGCACCAGCACGGCGGACGCGAGCGTGCCGACTGCCATCGATACGCCATCGAGCGCCACCGCAAACCCCGTTGCCTCCCGTGCGCGGGCGAGGTCAACGCCGGGATTGTCGGGATCGGCCCCCCAGCGGACGATGAATTGCCACGTCTGGAAGCTGGAAAAGCCAGTCACCGCCTGCCCCAGCGCGATGATCAGCGCAAAATGCCCGAACCCGTCCGTGCCCAGCGTGCGCGCGGCAATGGCGAGGTAGACGAGGCTCAACACAGCGTTGAACCCGCGCCCGCCGAGCAGCCAGCCCATATTGGCGAAAACCTGCTTCATGGGTGTGTCAGGCGTGGGCCGCGAAGGTAACCATAGGCCGCCGCCTTAGCCGCAAAGCGTGCATCTCGCCAAGCGGGGATGGTGAGCGGAGTGCAACAACCGCCCGCCTCAACCCATCGTCGGGATCACGAAGGCATTCGACCCATCCCCGCCGCCATCGGGCCAGCGTTGAGTGATCTTCTTGTTCTTGGTCCAGAACCGCAGCCCTTCGGTGCCGTACTGGTCGATATCGCCGAAGCCCGAGCGCTTCCACCCTCCGAAGGAGTGGTAGGCGACCGGCACCGGGATCGGCACATTGATGCCGACCATGCCGACATTCACCCGCGCCGCGAATTCGCGCGCGGCGTGGCCGTTGCGGGTGAAGATCGCAACGCCGTTGCCATATTGGTGCTCGCTGGGAAGGCGCACTGCTTCCTCGAAATCCGCCGCGCGCACGATCTGGAGCACAGGCCCGAAGATCTCCTCCTGATAGCTCTTCATCTGCGGGGTGACGTGGTCGATCAGCGTCGGTCCGACGAAGAAGCCCTTCTCATGGCCCTGAAGTGTGAAGCCGCGCCCATCGACGACGATCTCTGCGCCCTCTTCCTCGGCCACTGTGATCCACTGTTCGATCCGCGCCTTGTGCTCAGGCGTGACGACCGGGCCGTAATCCGCGTCGGGATCGTTGGAGACGCCGATGCGCAGGCCCGCAATGGACTTGAGCAGCTTTTCCTTGAGCCGTTCCGCCGTCTCCTCGCCAACCGGCACTACCACCGGCAGCGCCATGCAGCGTTCGCCCGCCGAGCCGAAGGCCGCGCCGGTGAGGTCGGTCACCACCTGATCCAAGTCCGCGTCAGGCAGCACGATCCCGTGGTTCTTCGCCCCGCCAAACGCCTGCACCCGCTTGTTGTTGGCCGAGCCGCGCGCGTAGATATATTGCGCGATGTCGGAGCTGCCGACGAAGCTGATCGCGGCGATATCGGGGTGATCGAGGATCGCGTCGACCATCTCCTTGTCGCCGTGGACCACTTGCAACAGCCCCTCGGGCGCGCCCGCTTCGAGGAACAGTTCGGCGAGCCGCACCGGCACGCTCGGGTCGCGTTCCGAGGGTTTGAGAATGAAAGCATTGCCCGCCGCGCAGGCCATCCCGAACATCCACATCGGGATCATCGCCGGGAAGTTGAACGGGGTGATCCCCGCCCCGATGCCGAGCGGCTGGCGCATCGAATAGACATCGATCCCCGGCCCCGCGCCGTGGGTATATTCGCCCTTCATGATCTGCGGCAGTCCGCAGGCATATTCGATCACTTCAAGCCCGCGCTGCACATCGCCGCGCGCGTCGGGGATGGTCTTGCCGTGTTCGCTGGAGAGCATCTCGGCGAGGCTCTGCATGTTCGCCTCAACCAATTCCTTGAAGGCGAACATCACCCGCGCGCGGCGCTGCGGGTTGGTGGCGGCCCAGGCGGGCTGGACGCGCTTGGCGGTGGCGACGGCCTGTGCCAGCAGCGCGGCATCGCCCAAGGCAACTTCGGCCTGCACTTCGCCGGTCGAAGGGTTCCAGATGGCGTGCTTGCGCACCGGCGCGGGGCTGTCGCCGACGATGAAATGGTCGATCTGACGCATGATGAGGGGTCTCCTGTCTGGCGTTCCCAATGCCCCCGCGCGGGGCGACTGGCAAGGGCGCGGCTCCCCTCAAAAGTGCTGGCCAATGGACGCTTAATGGCGCATTCTTGGCGCAATAGTGGCAAAGGGAGGTGGCGATGGTCGGACGTTGGTTTGGGGCGGCTCTTGCTGCGATTGCAGTCACCGGCTTGGCCTCGGTTGTGGCCCATGCGCAGACCGACGCCGCGCCTGCGGCCGCGCAGACACCCGCACCGCGCTCTCCGGGTGAGCTCAAGCTCGATGTCAGCCGTCGCCCGGCCGAGGTGCTGGCGTTTTTCGGCCTCAAAGAAGGCGATGTCGCCGCTGAATTTCTGGCGGGAGGCGGCTATTATGCCAAGGTGATGGCGCCGATTGTGGGCGCGACGGGCAAGGTCGTCGCCTTCAACCCGCCATCTTTCCTGCAAAGCGAAGGCGCGCTGCGCAATTGGGCCGATCTGCTGGCGCAGCCCGACAATATCGAACTGCAATTGAAGGGCACCAGCGATTTCGCCGCCGCCGACAACAGCTTCGATTTTGCGATGATGCATCTGGTCTATCACGATGTGTATTTTGAAAGCGCGCAATACGGCATGCTGCGCGCGGACCCCGATGTGTTTCTGGCCAAGCTCCACCGCGCGATGAAGCCGGGCGGGATTGTCGCCGTGGTCGATCATGCCGGATTGCCGGGCGATACCCGCGCGATTGTCGAGGCGACCCACCGGATCGATCCCGCCACAGTGAAGGCTGATTTCGCCCGCGCCGGGTTTGTGCTGGTGGCGACAAGCGACATGTTGGCCAAGACGGGCGATGACTACAATGTCAACGTGTTCGATCCCTCGATCCGGGGCGGGACTGACCGGTTCATGTTCAAGTTCATGAAAGCGCCGTCACCCGTGCAGGGCACGCGCTGAGGTCCACGCGCCAGCCCGGCAAGCCTCAATCGAAGATGTCGAAGATCGATCCGCGCTTGCGGCGGTAGCCGCCGTGGCCATATTCGCCGCGCTCACCGTACTCGCCGCGTTCGCCATATTCGCCGCGCTCGCCGGAGTCGCTA
>JAKFWB010000241.1 GCA_021732945.1 Porphyrobacter sp. | reverse complement strand
CTGCGGCCGAAAGCGCGACGTCTGGAGAAATCGTCACCGTGCTCACCGATCGGTCGGACGGTTACACCGATGTCGCGCTGTTATGGTCAGCGGGCGCAGCCTTTACCGCGATGAGCGTGTTTGCCGCCCTGCCCCGCCCGTTCCTTGACGCATGGGACTGGGCGTTTGGCGGCTGGGGGCACCAATGGAGCACGGGTGAGCTCGCCAGCATGGTGATTGGGCTAGGGCTCATCAAGTTCCTCGCAGTGATGCTGATCCAGCAATGGGAACCGCTCAAATTCTGGCTGATCCCCGGCCCCACCAAAACCATCCGTGTCCACGATCAGGCGGTGCGGCAGTTCAAGGTTGGCGCGGATCGCCGCACCACAGGACGCACCGGCGTGATGATCTACCTGTCGATGCGCGAACACCGCGCGGAAATCGTCGCCGATGAAAGCATCGCCGCCAAGGTTTCGGCTGAGGTCTGGGGTGAGGCGATGGCCGATATGCTCAGCCACATCCGTAAGGGGCAGATCGCTGAAGGGCTGGCGGCGGGCATCCGCGATGTCGGCTTCGTGCTGGCCGAACATTTCCCGCGCGGCGAGGATGATGTGAACGAGCTTCCGGATCGGCTGATCGAGGTTTAGGCCCCGTGTGCAGCACAATGCTCTTGACCCGCTCGTCCTGAGCCTGTCGAAGGGCGCGCGTTGCGCCATACGTGCTTCGACAAGCTCAGCACGAGCGGGGATATTTATGGAACGAGACCACGACGCCGATCAGCCCGAACAGGTGATGTGGGAAGGCCGCTTCATCACCGCGAAGAAACGCGGGCGGTGGGAATATGTCGGGCGCGCGCGCGGGATCAAGGCGGCGGCGATCATCGCGCTGGATGAGGATGCGGATGGCACGCGTCATGTGATCCTCGTCAGCCAATACCGCGTGCCGCTGTCGCGCTTCAGCTTGGAAATCCCCGCTGGCCTTGTCGGCGATGATGAGGGCAGCGAGGGCGAAGATGCAAGCCTTGCCGCCGCGCGCGAGCTGGAAGAGGAAACCGGCTACCGCGCTGCAAAGCTGGAGGTGTTGGGCGAGTTCTACTCCTCACCCGGCATGGTCTCCGAATGCTTCACGCTGCTGAAGGCGACGGGCCTCACGCGGGTAAGCGAAGGCGGCGGCTTGCCGGACGAGAACATCACCGTGCACCGCGTTGCGCTGCGCGATCTGGCGCGCTTTGTGGCGGAATGGCGCCGCGCTGGCCATGCGGTCGATGTGCGGATAGCGATGCTGCTGACACCAGGATATTTGGGAGAGGATTGAATATGGCAGGCAGAGTAGCGGGCAAGCTCGCATTGGTCACCGGCGGGGCACAGGGCCTCGGCCGCGCGCATTGCATCCGGCTGGCGCAGGAAGGCGCGCGGGTGCTGGCGACTGACATCAACGGCGCGGGCGCGGCAGAAACCGCCGCGATTATCAACGCCGAAATGGGCGCAGGCACCGCCTTCGCCATCGCTCATGACGTGACCGACCCGGCGCAATGGGAAGCGGCGGTCAATGCCGCACGCGAAAATCTGGGCGGCCTCAGCGTGCTGGTCAACAATGCCGGGATCGGCGTGCCGGGCAATATCGAAGCCTGCGATTTCGGCGATTGGCAGCGGTGTTTCGACATCAACGTCAATTCGATCTTCCACGGCTGTCAGAAGGCCCTGCCGCTGATGCGCGAACATGCGCCGGGATCGATCATCAACATTTCGAGCATCGCAGGCCTGATCGCGAGCGACACGATGCCTGCCTATAACGCCTCGAAAGCGGCGGTGTGGATGCTGTCGAAGTCGATTGCGCTCCACTGCGCCAAGAAGGGTATGAATATCCGCTGCAATTCGGTGCACCCGACCTTTGTGGATACCCCGATCCTTGATGGCACTGCCAAGGCGGCGTCGCTCGACAAGGATGTGCTGCTGGAAAAGCTGGCGCGGCAGATTCCGCTGAAATTCGTGGGCGAACCGAACGATATCGCCAATGCGGTGCTCTATCTGGCGAGCGACGAAAGCCGCTTTATGACAGGGGCTGAGCTGAAACTGGATGGCGGCATCAGCGCCATGTAAATGCCTGGCAGCGGGCACCCTGATCACGGTGCCCGCTCGCCGGAAAAATTAATCCGCGATCAGCGCGATTCCGAGGTAGATCAGCACCGGCGCACCGAAGCTGAACAGTGCTGCGGCGACAAAGCCGATCCGCACCAGCATCGTGTCGATGCCGAAATAGTCACCGATCCCGGCGCAGACGCCAAAGACCTTGCCGTTGGGTTTGTCGAGACGGAAGCCAACGCGGGGCGGCTTGCCACCGGAATTGCGGGTTACGTCATTCATTGCAATTGTGCTCCAGATGGATGGTAGGCGATCAGGCGATCATGCCGGGGCTGGCAGGAACGATGGCATAGGCGAAGCTTGCGACAGTCAGCGTGATGGCAAAGGCAGCCGAAGCGAAGCGGGCGATGGTTTCATGGCCGAACATTGGTGTGGTCCTTTGAAGAGGTGATCGTGGGTCTGGTCAGGCTTGAGTTATCAGGCTCAGGCCATCAGGCTCGGGCTGGCGGGGATGATCGCGTAGGCGAAAACAGCGGCCGAAACGGCGAGCGAGAAAACGGCGGCGAACATGCGGTTCGAGGCTTCTTGGGCAAACATGGTAAGGTCTCCTGTAGTGTTTTTTTCGATGTTCCGGGACCATCCCGGGGACGCAGAACACATTGCACGGGCCGTGCCAAACTCGAAAAATGGCTGATTTCCGCCATTCTCTTGCTTTCACCCGGCAAACAACCCGTTCACCCAAACGAAAGCTTGGTATTTTTCACCAACCATTGGGATCGAGGAATTTCGCGGCCGCGCTCTGGCCAAATTGGCGGCCTGTGCTAACCGCCCGAAGGCTATGGCGCTCAGCAGGATCAGTCTTGAAAACTTCCGCAACCATGCGGCCACCAGCCTGAGCGAGACTGCACATTTCAACCTGCTGGTGGGCGAAAACGGGGCGGGCAAGACCAACCTGCTCGAAGCGCTGTCGCTGCTCGGGCCGGGGCGCGGGCTGCGGCGCGCCAACCTTGGTGATCTGGCGCGCAAGGATGCGCCGGGCGATGCCCCCCTGCCATTCGCCATCGGTGCCAGCCTGACCGAAGCGGGCACCGTGTCAGCCCGGATCGGGACTTACACCGAAGCCGGGCAGCCGGGGCGGCGGCTGGTGCGCGTCAACAGCGCGCCGGCAAGCGCGGCGAGCCTTGCCGAATGGCTGGCGCTGAGCTGGCTGACCCCATCAATGGACGGGCTGTTCACCGATAGCGCGGGCGCGCGGCGGCGGTTTATGGACCGCATGGCGCTCGCCATCGCGCCCGATCATGCCCGCCGGGTGAACGCGCTCGAAGCGAGCTTGCGCGAACGCGGGCGTCTGCTGGAGCATGGCGGCGATCCGCGCTGGCTTGACGCGATCGAGGCACAGGTGGCCGATCACGGCGCTGCGGTGGCTGGCACGCGGGCAATGCTGGTGGCACGGCTGGTGGACGAACTCTCCGCCCTGCCGCCCGAGCCCTTCGCGCGGCCCTCGCTCACCTACCGCGCTGGCGGCCCGCATGACGAGACGGCCTTGCGCGCCGACCTCGCGCGCAATCGTCCGCGTGACCGGGCGGCAGGCCGGGCGCTCACCGGCCCGCAGCGCGACGAATTGGAGGTGGCCATGGCCAGCACCCGGCAACCAGCCGCGTCCTGCTCCACCGGCGAGCAAAAGGCGATGCTGATCGCGATCACGCTGGCGCATGGCATCCTTGCCTCGGCGGGCCGACCCAGCGTGTTGCTGCTCGATGAAGTCGCAGCACACCTTGATCCGTTGCGCCGCACCGAATTGTTCCGGCGGCTGCGCGAAGGCGCGGCGCAAGTCTGGATGACCGGCACCGAGCTTGCCCCCTTCGATGCGATCCGGGGCGAAGCGGCGATCTGGCGGGTCAGCGGCGGGAGCGTGGAGCGGCTC